>NZ_BAAAPN010000003.1:0-190728 GCF_039531165.1 Nostocoides vanveenii
CGCGTCGAGGACGGCGTCGGCCAGGCAAGCCGGAACCGCGCCAAGCCGGACGCCGTCCGCCAACTTCACAAGTGGTGACGCGGCGCGTCCGGTGGGGTAGCGCCGCGACGATGCGCTGACCCAGTCGGTCGGCGACAAGGGCAGCGCACCCCCGCCTGGTTCTCCACGGTCCAGGGCGTCCGCGACTACCGCAACTTCTGCCGCGTCGACCGCGAGCGCGAGTTCACCGAGCCGGGCGAGGGCGTCGGCGAGCCCGGCCCCGGTGGCCTGCCAGGTCACCTCCCGCAGCCGCGCCAGCGTGTCCCGGGCGTGGTCGACCAGTGTCAGCACCGTGGCGAGGGTCGGCGGGTCGCCGGCCTCGCGTGGGGTGCTGATCGGGGTGGTCGTCATGGTATTAATCGTACATGTGTTCGGATCTATTGGCAAGAGTCGATTCCGTGAAAAGTCTTGTGGGACAGGGGGTCTCGCGTCCTCGGGCACGCAGGAGTTGCGGCTCGTGAGGGGTCGTTGCGCCGTGAGGTCGATCATGCCGCCGACCACCGACAACCCGCGACGGCGCACGTAGGCCGGCCCTGCTGCGGGAACTATCGCACCATCGCAACAACGTGATCCCGTCCCGGACGAGGCCTCGTCAGGGGCGAGGTTAGGCTGCGGGCAAGAGACGCCGAAGGAGACGTCACGAATGCCCAAGATTGACCTAACCGTGCTCGCGATCCCGGCGTATGTCGGGGCGATGGGGGCCGAGTACGCGTGGCTGCGGCGCAACCTCCCAGCGCCCGGCACCACTCGCGCGGGTGACTACACCCTTGCCGACACACTCGCCAGCCTGTCGATGGGCGTCGGCAGTCTCCTCGCCCCCACTGTGGCCAAGCGCGTGCTCGACCCGATCACGCCCGGCGTCGGCCGCTGGAGCAAGGCTTTGCTGGGCACGGCGGCGGCCGGTGCGCTCGTCACCACGATCGCCGACGTCGTCCGAGTCCGGTATGCCGCGGGCGAACTCCCCGCTGCCGGCGTCCGGCCCGACCCTGGCACTCCCGCCGGCTCGGTGTCCGCGACCCCTCCGGATACGCCCGCCGCCCAAGGATCTCCGGCCGCTAGCGGCGCGACCGCCGGCAGAGGACCCGCGGCCGATCCCGCCACGCCCGCCAGGCTGGCCGCGATCAGCCCGAACAGCATTGTCCCGCAACGCCTCACCGGGGCCGCCGCGGTAGCAGCAGTAGGTGCGACGGCGCTCACCGTCGCGACGACCTGGGCGGCCCAGACGTCGGCCAAGCGCCTTTTCGAAACCCACGCGCGCGACCTCGGCTCGGGCGCGCTGGGCACTGTGCTCGCCATCGCCGGCTGGGACTTCATCTACTACTGGAACCCCGGCTCTCGCACGAGAGCCGCTGGCTCTGGGCGGTGCACGTCGTCCACCACAGCAGCGAGCACTACAACCTCTCGACCGCGCTCCGACAGCCCGTCGCTGAGGGAGTGACGTGGACCGTGCCCTACGGGCTACTGGCGCTGATCGGCATACGGCCATCGGCGATCGAGAACGCGCGAGCGCTCAATCTGGTCTACCAGTTCTGGATTCACACCGAGGTGGTGCGCTCGATCGGGTGGCTGGGGCGTGTGCTCAACACCCCGTCACACCATCGGGTCCACCATGGCTCCAACCGCCGCTATCTCGACCGCAATCACGGCAGCATCTTGATCGTCTGGGACCGGATCTTCGGCACCTTCGAGCCGGAGGGGGAGCCCGTGGTCTACGGCCTCACGCGCAATATCGACACCAACAACCCGGCCCGCATCGCGACCCATGAATGGCGCGATATCGCCCGCGACATCGCCGGTTCCCGCACGTGGAGCGACCGTTTCGGCTATCTGGTGCGCGGCCCCGGATGGGCGTATTCGCGGCGGCCCGCCGCGGCGGTGTGATTGCCTAGGGCGTATGCCGTCCTTTGTCTCGCACACCTCGGTCGACGCCGGCAACGCCTACGAGCAGGCGGAGTTCTGGAAGCAGGTCCTCGGCTATGTCGACGATCCCGACGACCCCAACAGTCCCGGCGATCCGGAGTGTTCGATCGAGGATCCGGAAACCGGTCATACGATCCTGTTCATCGAGGTCCCGGAGCGCAAGACGCTGAAGAACCGCCTGCACTTCGACCTGCGGCCGCGACCGGACTCAGGCACCCGTGATGAGGAGTTGACGCGTCTGCTCGCCCTCGGCGCCCGTCAGGTCAGCGACCTGCGCGGCATCGACGGCCCCGGCACCGGCTGGGTCGTGCTGGCGGACCCCGAGGGCAACGAGTTCTGCATCCTGCGCTCGCCCGCCGAGCTCGGCCGCTGACGCGGCCCAGTGCTCGCCCGCCGAGCTCGCCCGCCGAGCTCGGCCGCCGACGCGGCCCGGCGCTCTCCCGCCGAACTCGCCCGCTGACGCGGCTCGGCGCTCGGCCGCTCATGCAGCCGAGCGCCGTTCGGACCTGATCGGCCCGCTTAACTCGCCCTCAGCCGCGCAGCTTGGCGGTCAGAGGCAGCAGCTGGCCCAGCAGGGTCTCGAACTCCGCTGCCCGCCGGTCGTTCGGGGTGAATCCGTTCGGCCCGAATTCGGTGAACAGGCTGCACGAAACCTGCTGGCGCACATCGACCATCGAGAAGTTCGAGACGATCTGACGCCAGTGCTCCACCGCCCGCACACCCGACTCCGCGCCATAGGAGACGAAGGCCACCGTCTTGCCGGCCCACTCGCTGCCGAGCGAGTCGAAGGCGTTCTTGAAGGCACCCGGCACGCTGTGGTTGTACTCCGGCGTGACGAAGATGAAGCCGTCGCAGGCGTCGACGGCCCGGCTCCAGGCGGTGACCTCGGGGCTCTCGTACTGCTTGTTCGCCGCTCCGGGGACGGTGGCGGAGGTGAGCAGCGGCACGTCGAAGGTCTTCAGGTCAAGCACCTCGAACACCGCATCCGTGCGGCCCTCGACCTGCTGCCTGACCCAGTCGCCCACCGATTCGCCGGTGCGGCCGTCGCGGATCGAGCCAAGGATGATGCCGATTTTCATGGGGTAGTGCTCCTAGGGGAGGGCGTCGCCGCTGATGCGGCCGTTCGTTGAACGAGCAACCACCTTAGTCGGATTGCTATTCCCCAGGCCGTATGCCGTGTGGCGACCTCAGCCGGATCCCCCCAGATCGACTTCGTAGGCCTCGTGCACGAGTTTCGCGCCGCGCTCGCGGTGCCTGACCAGCCGGGTCAACAGTCCGCGCACGGCGGCACGGTGCCCGGCCACGTCTTGGCCGGCCAGCCCGTCGTCGCGCTCATCCAGCAGGCGGTCGACCTCGACGAGCAGGTGGGCGTGCTCGTCGAGCTGGGCATCGACGCCATTGGTCAGGCGCGGCGCCGAGGCGCGCAGATCGTCATACAGCCCGCCCTCGGCCTCGGTCAGTTCGACGTGCGTGCGGATGTCGTGGGCGAGTTCGGTCAGGGCTGCGCGCACGCGCCGCCGCCAATGCGGTCCCTCGTCCGCAGGCAACTCCAGTGCTGCGTCGAGGGCCTGCATGGCCTCACCCAGCTCACCCCTGTGGGCCCGCACCCGTTCGAGATAGCTGGCAAATGCCTGATCCATCACGCCTCCCGCTGCTCGGCCGATAGCACCATGGTCCCTGCTGGGGGCAGGACACGCCAGAGGGGAGCGCCAAAGCTGGCCGCGCGGGCCCGCGGACAAGATCGGGCGCGCCTGGATGGCACGATGGCGAGATGGGTGCGGCGCCGACTCACGACGACTTGGGGTATGCCGTCGACCTCCCCGCGCGACCGACCCGCGTCATCTCCTTGGTGCCTTCGCTCACCGAGGCCATCGCGGCCACCGCGCCCGAGGTGCTCGTCGGTGCCACCGACTGGTGCACGCACCCGGCCGGCCTGGATGTGGTCCGGGTGCGCGGCACCAAGAACCCAGATCGCGCCGCGATCGCCACACTTCGTCCCGATCTGGTGGTCGCCAACAAGGAGGAGAACCGGGAGCTTGATGTGGACCGCCTGCGTGCAGCGGGCATACCGGTCTGGGTGACCGACATCGTCGATGTGCCGACGGCACTCGCGTCGATGGCCCGCCTCGTCGCCGTTCTCACCGAGGATGAGCCGGTATGGCTGTGGCAGGCTCGCGAGCTGTGGTCCGGGTCGGTGCCCTCACCGCATACGCGCGTCGCTGTGCCGATCTGGCGCGATCCGTGGATGGTCGTGGGCGGCGCCACCTACACCAGCGATCTGCTCGCGCGCTTGGGCCTGGCCAATGTCTTCGCCGGCCGGGAGCGCTATCCGCATGTCGAGCTTGGCGAGATCGACACATCGAGGGTGGATGTGGTGCTGCTCCCGGATGAGCCCTATGTCTTTACTGCCGACGACGGACCCGAGGCGTTCGCGCGAGTCTCGACACGCCTGGTGTCCGGGCGGTTGCTGACGTGGTACGGCCCGGCCATGATCGAGGCGCACGCCCTGGGCGCCCGCTTCCGTCCCGCCTGACGCCTGCGGCGCGCCGCCTGTGGAGGCCGACCGCCTACGCTGGCTTCCACGCCATAGGTCAGCGCGGCCGACGGGCCGCCGGAACGCCTGGAGGAATACGCCGGTGCCGCACACCCTCGTCGTGATCCGTCACGCCAAGTCCGACTGGGAAGTCGCCGCGTCCGACCGGGACCGGCCGCTCGCCACGCGCGGCAGGCGGCAGGCCCCCGTGACCGGCGCCTGGCTCGCCGCTGAAGGAGTGCGTCCGGACCTAGCGATCGTCTCGCCCGCCGAGCGCGCCCGGGCCACGTGGGCGCTGGTCGCGGCTGAATTGGAGGGCGCGGTGCCGACGCGGATCGAGGAGGCCGCCTACACCTTCGACGGCGACGATCTACTGGACCTGGTGCGCGCCACACCCGAGGACATCGCCACCCTCGCCTTGGTCGGTCACAACCCGGCGGTCGAGGAACTGCTCGAATCCTTGACCCGCGAGTGGGTCCGTATGCCGACGTCGGCGCTGGCCGTCGTGGAGTTGCCGTCCTGGACGGCCTCGCTGGGTAGCGGGCGGGTCGCCTACGCGGGCCGGCCGGCCGACTGAGCGGGCGGCATCCGGATATGGGGTCATTGGGGTGTCACGTGCGGGGCCTGGCCTGGCGCGATGGTGAGCTGATCGATGACGATGTCACCGCGGAGGAGGTCGCGGATGTGGCGCGCGCTGATGGCGCGATTGCCTGGGTCGACCTGCTGCGCCCGAGCGCCGCAGACCTGACGGCCCTGGCCGAACGGCTCGATCTGGCACCCACAGCGGTCGACGACATCCTCAGTGCGCACGAGCGGCCGAAGGTCACCAGGCACGGGCGCATTCTCTACTTCACTGTCTACTCCGCGCCCTTGGTCACCGACACCGAGCACCCCGCGGAGGAACGTCTAGTGACCAATCGCATCTCCGGGCTGGTCCTGCCGAATATGCTCGTCACCATCCGGCTGGACGATCGCTTCATGATGGAGCCGATCGTCGCCCGCTGGCAGGACAACCATGATCTGCTCAAGTCCGGCGTGGGCGCCCTGCTGCACGGCCTGCTCGACGCGGTGGTCGACGAACATTTCGACACCATCCAGAAGCTCGATGACGAGATCGAATTGCTCGAGGATGCCCTCTTCGACGACGGCCCCACCGACGCCCGGTTCGTGCAGCGTGTCTATCGTTTCCGCAAGGACCTGGTGGCTCTGCGGCGGGTCGTTCTGCCGATGCGCGAGGTGGTCAATGCGTTGGTGCGCAACAGAACTCGCGATGGCTCCGATCTCGACCACTGGTATGACGATCTCTACGATCACGTCTTGCGAGCCAGTGAGTGGACGGAGTCGCTGCGCGATCTGGTGACGACGATCTTTGAGGCCAACCTCTCGTTGCAGGACTCGCGCCTCAACATGATCATGAAGAAGCTCGCGGGCTGGGCGGCCATCATCGCCATCCCGACAGCCATCACCGGCTGGTTCGGGCAGAACGTGCCCTACCCCGGTTTCGACAAGCCTTTGGGGCTTTGGCTGAGCGTGATTCTGATCGTGATGCTCTCCGGCGGCCTCTATGTCATGTTCCGGCGACGGGACTGGCTTTGACGACCCGGGATCAGCGGATCAAGCGGGCGATGGCGCTGGAGACCTCGGCGAGCTTGGTGGCCTCCTCCTGCCCGCCCTCGCGGGCGGCGTGCACCACGCAGTGCGCGAGATGCTCGTCGAGCAGGCCGAGCGCGACGGCCTTGAGCCCCGACTGGATCGCCGTGATTTGCGTGAGCACGTCGATGCAGTAGCGGTCCTCCTCGATCATCCGCTCCACGCCGCGCACCTGACCCTCGATGCGCCGCAGCCGCTTGGACAGCGCATCTTTCGTGTCGGCATAACCGGGCCTGGTCGAATCGTCATGCGTCGCAAGGACGTCGGTCTCAGAGTTCATCGGTCGCCTTGGGGTGTGAAGCGGCGCAGTCGCTGGCTGTTGAGGACGACGAAGACCGACGAGAAGGCCATGGCCGCGCCGGCGAACATCGGGTTGAGCAGGCCCGCCGCAGCCAGAGGCAGGGCGGCAATGTTGTAGGCGAAGGCCCAGAAAAGGTTGCCCTTGATCGTCCGCAGGGTGGCACGGGAGAGGCGGATCGCGTCAGCGGTGACCCGCAGGTCACCACGGACCAGAGTCAGATCTGCCGCCTCGATCGCCGCGTCGGTCCCGGTGCCCATGGCGATGCCCAGGTCGGCCTGAGCCAGGGCCGCGGCGTCGTTGATGCCGTCGCCGACCATGGCGACAACTCGTCCGTCGGCCTGCAGCTCACGAATGACGTCGACCTTGCCCTCGGGCAGCACGCCGGCGATCACGTCGTCGATGCCGACCTGTGCCGCAACATTTTCCGCGCTCGCTCGGTTGTCCCCGGTCAGGAGCACCGGGCGTAGGCCAAGTGCTCGCAGCCGCGCGATCGCCTCACGGCTGGTGGGCTTGACGGCATCCCCGACGACGACCAGCCCGCGCGCGGCGCCGTCCCAGGCGACGGCGACGACGGTGGCGGCAGAACGCTCGGCTGCCGCCATCGCGTCGGCCAGTTGCGGGGGCAGGTCGACGGACCAGTCGATTAGAAGTTCTGGGCGGCCGACGACGACCGCACGGCCACCCTCAGCCGTCTCGACAATCCCGTGCACGCCGCGGCCCTGGACGTTCTCGAATCCGTCGATCGGGAGCAGCCGGCCGGGGAGTGCACCGGCCGCCGCGGAGATGGCGCGCGCGATCGGGTGCTCCGACCCGTGCTCGAGAGATCCGGCCGAGCGCAGCACGTCGTCGCGCGACTCACCTTCTGTGGCAATGACATCACGCACGGCCATCAGGCCGGTGGTCACGGTGCCGGTCTTGTCGAGCACGACGGTGTCGACGCGCTTGGTCGACTCGAGCACCTCGGGGCCCTTGATCAGGATGCCGTGCTTGGCGCCCTGTCCGGTGCCGACCATCAAGGCCATCGGCGTGGCCAGGCCGAGCGCACACGGGCAGGCGATGATGAGCACAGCGACGGCCGCGGTGAAGGCGGCGCCACCCCCGGCCCCGCGGAGCAGCCAGAACACCAGCGTGCCCAGGGCCAGCAGGATGACGACCGGGACGAAGACCCCGGAGATCCGGTCCGCCAGCCGTTGCACGGCCGCCTTTCCCGACTGGGCCTGCTCGACGAGTCGGGCCATCCGCGCCAGTTGCGTGTCGGCCCCGATGCGCGTCGCGCGCACGACGAGCCGGCCGCTGACGTTGACGGTCGCCCCGGTGACAAGGTCGCCCACGCCGACGTCGACGGGCACCGGCTCACCGGTTAGCATCGACGCGTCCACCGCGGAGGTGCCGGACTCCACCACGCCGTCGGTCGCGATCGTCTCACCGGGGCGCACGACGAAACGGTCGCCGACCGCGAGGGCGGCAATCGGCATACGTTCTTCTCGTATGCCGTCGCGCATCACCGCAACATCCTTGGCTCCCAAGGACATCAGTGCGCGCAGCGCGGTGCCGGCGTCGCGCTTGGAGCGCGCCTCCAGATAGCGGCCGGCAAGAATGAAGGTGGTGACGCCGGCCGCGGCCTCGAGATAGATATTGCCGGCACCGTCCGAGCGCGCGATGCCCCACGCGAAGTGGTGGGTCATCCCGGGCATGCCGGCATGGCCGAAGAAGAGGGCATAGAGCGACCAGAGGAAGGCCGCTCCGGTGCCCAGCGAAATGAGGGTGTCCATCGTCGCGGCGCCGTGGCGCAGGTTGATCCACGCTGCTCGGTGGAAGGGCCAGGCGCCCCAGACCGCCACGGGAGCGGCGAGGGTGAGGGAGAGCCACTGCCAGTTGGTGAACTGCAGTGCCGGGATCATCGCCATCGCGATCACGGGGAGGCTCAGCACCGCCGAGATGAGCAGACGGCTGCGCAGGCGCTCGAGGTGGGCGTCCCGCGGGGCGGCTGGCGGCTCGTCATCGCCAGTGTCCGCCACGGGGGCAGCGGGAATGGTGGCGCCGTAGCCGGCCGCCTCGACGGCGGCGACGAGAGCATCGGGGCTGACGGTCTCCGCGAAGCGGACGTGTGCCCGCTCGGTCGCGTAGTTGACGCTCGCGGCGACGCCGTCGAGCTTGTTGAGTTTGCGCTCGATGCGGTTGGCGCACGAGGCGCACGTCATACCGGTGAGTTCGAGATCGATCTCCCGGGCCGCGTCGGTGTCCGGGGTTGTCGGCAGCGTCGTCGTCATGCCAGGGCGTAGCCGGCTTCCGTCACGGCGGCGTCGACCTGCTCGCGCGTGACCGCAGCCCCGGAGGTGAAGGTCAAGGCGCCCGAAGCCAGTTCGACCTGGACATCGCCGACGCCGGGGATCGCGCTGACCTCCTCGGTGACCGATGCGACGCAGTGGCCGCAGGTCATGCCTCTGACGGTGTAGGTGTTCTCAGCGCTCATGGTGGTGCTCCTCACGTGGGTGATATTGCTGCCTCGGAAACATCATACCCCCAGGGGGTATTCCCGTCGAAAGGCCGGTTCAGCCCCGTCGAGTGGCCGGTTCAGCCCCGTCGAGTGGCCGGTTCAGCCCCGAGGTGTTCCGTTGCCTCGATGCCGGCGAGCGGCCACACTGCTCGCACACGCCCAGCCACACCGATGTGACGGGACTGGCTATGACGACCACCACCGTGCCCGCGGTCGCGCTGCTGACGGATCCGATGACGAGATGGGCGGCGGCTCAGCCGGACGCGCCGTGTGTCGGCTACCAGGATCAGAACTACACGTGGGCTCAATGGGCCGAGCGCGTCCAGCGCGTCTCCGGTGCGTTGCGGATGCTTGGCATCCCCCGCGGTGAACGAGTGGCGACGATCGACATGAACAACCTCGCCACCGTCGAGGTGACCAACGGTGCGGCTGCCATCGGCGCGGCGCACGTGATCGTCAACTTCCGACTCTTCGGTGACCAACTCGCGTATGTCCTCGCCGACAGCGCGCCCAAGGTCGTCTTCGTCGGGGCGGACGTCCGAGCGGCATACGACGCAATCGCCGACCGCGTGCCGAGCGTCGAGAAGGTCATCGTCCTGGGTGGGGATGACGACGAACTCCAGGACTGGGTGGCGGCCGGCGAGCCCGAGCCGACGGGCTCCGTCCCCCATGCCGCTGCCGATGCTCCAAAAGGCCCTGGCGAGTTGGCCCGAGATGGACTTCGTCCAGGTCTACGAGATGACCGAGATGGGCGGGGTGATCACATCGCTCAGCCCGCTCGCACATCGAGACCCGGAACATCGCGAGCGGCTGACCAGCGCCGGCCAGGTGGTGGCTGATGGGCAGGTGCGGGTCGTCGACCCGGCGACGGGCGAGGACTGCGCCGTGGGTCAGGTCGGGGAATTGTGGTTCCACACGCCACAGTTGATGAAGGGCTATCTCGGCAAACCGGAGGCTTGCGCCCAAGCCTGGTGTGACCGTGGACCCGGACGAGGTGATCGCGTGGATGCGCGAACGCCTCGCGGCCTACAAGTGTCCGAAGTCGGTCGACGTGGTGGATGCCTTGCCGCGCAACCCCTCCGGCAAGATTCTCAAGCGCGAGTGCGCGCTCCCCACTGGGCCGGCAGAGACAGCGCGATCGCCTGAAGTCCCGCCACCTCCCAGCGGTCGGTAGCATCCGGAGCGGGAAAGGGGGCCGGATGGGCGCGGCGTATTTCGAGCGATTGGGGCCCACGCGGTTCCGGGCGACCGAGCACACAAGCGGGGCCTGGCAGGTCAGCGAGCAACACATCGCCCCGGCGCTCGGGCTGCTTGCTCATTGCATCGAGCGCGATCGCGACGCGCGTCGCCCGGACGGGTTGATCGTCGGGCGGCTGTCCTACGACATTCTCGGCACCGTCCCGGTCGGCGAGGTGGAGGTGGCAACCCGGGTGCTGCGCCCCGGGCGGACCATCGACCTCGTCGAGGCGACCATGACGTATGCCGATCGCGCCATCGTCCGTGCGCGCGCCTGGTTGATGGCGACGGCCGACACCATGTCGATCGCGGGCGGGGCGCTGCCGGCGGTGCCCGGGCCGCAGGAGTGCGAGCCCTGGGCGATGCGAGATGTCTGGCCAGGAGGCTTCATCGGGGGCGTCGAGGTGCGTCGGCAGGTGCTCGGGCCCGGCCGTTCGGTGGCGTGGGTGCGGACGCCGGTGCCCTTGCTTGCCGACGAATCCGTGAGCACACACGCGCGGTGGGCAGGCTTGCTCGACATCACCAATGGTGTTGCGGTGCGCGCCGATCCACGCGACGTGCTCTTCCCTAATGTCGATCTGACCGCACACTTCGTCCGGTCGCCGGTGGGGGAGTGGGCGGGCTTCGATGTCACCGTTATCTTCGGCGGCGACGGCTTGGGCGTGACGCACACGATCCTCCATGACGCCGCCGGCCCCCTCGGCACCCAATCACAACTCCTGACGGTGCGCCCCCGCCATCAATGACCCGAGGGAAGAGAGAACGCGTTGCTGGTCAAGTGGCCCGGCGCCATACGGAAATGTGACTCGGACTATCGGCCGTGAAATCGGAGCCGTCCCAGTCCGCAACCCGGGACTCGAACTCTAGGCCGGCGAGCTGCGCCATCAGATCGCACTCGGCCGGCCAGATATAGCGGAAGTTCGTTGTGCCGTAACGGATCGAGCCGTCCGCTTCGTGTGTGTAGTGGTGTGAGGTGCCCTGCTGGGTCACCAGATCGTAGGTATCCATGCCGAGATGCCGGTCGGTCACGTCGAAGGGCACGGCGCGTTGTCCGGGCGGCATCCGGCGGATCGGCGGAATCCAGAGCTCGATGAGGAAACGCCCGCCGGGCGCGAGATGCCGCGCGGCGTTGCGGAAGCACGCCACCTGTTCCGTCTGGGTTCGCAAGTTCGCGATGGTGTTGTAGATCAGATAGACGAGGCTGAAGTCGCCGTCAACGCGCGTCGTCGCCATGTCGCCGATGGTCACCGGCACGAGGCCATCGGGATCCTTACGCCGCAGCTGCCTGGCCATCGGATACGACAACTCGATGCCGGCGACGGGCACCCCACGCAACGCGAGCGGTATGCCGATCCGCCCCGTGCCGATGGCAAACTCCAACGCACGCCCCGGACCGGCAAGTCCCGCAAGGACATTCAGAGTGGCGTCAGTCTCGGCCGGGGTAAAGTCCTCGGCGCAGACGGCGTCGTACCGGGCTGCCGTCTCCTCGTCCCACAGGTCGCTGCTCGTCACGGGTGCCAGTGTGCAGGTTCCAGCGAAGGTGCGCGCAGGATTTCCGATCAGCTATTCGGCTCGGGGTGTGGGGTAGCTGATTGTCTCGCTGCGCCCGCTGGTCAGCGAGCGGGTCGCGGCCTCGGCAATTGCCTGCGCCTTCAGCCCATCGGTCAGCGACGGGGAAAAGGGCGAGCCCGTTTCCACGGAGGTGACGAAAATGTCCAGAGTCGCGGCATACGTGGGTTGGACGCGCTCGAACCAACCGGCAGGCATACCGTTAGCGACAACGGAATTCGCGCCATACCGTGAAACGGTCCCCGTCACATGGCGCCCGGCCTCGATCAGGCCGCCCGACCCCATGACTTCGATCCGCTCGTCATAGCCGTATGCCGTGCGGCGCACCGAGTCGATCTGGACGATGGCGCCACTGGGGAGTTTGAGGATGGCGGCGGAGGTGTCGACGTCGTCATACTGCGCGATGCGCGGGTCGGCGAGGGCTGACCCGCTGGCGAAGACCTCGACGGGGTCGGCACCGGCGATGAATCTCGTGAGGTCGAAGAAGTGGACAGCGGAGTCGCGCATGATGCCGCCGGAGACCTTGATGTAGTCAAGTGGTGGGACGACCGGGCCGCGCGACGTCATCTGGATGAGCTCGACGTCGCCGACGTCGCCGGCGGCGACAGCTCGCTGGAGCGCGCCGTAGTCGCGGTCGAAGCGCCGGTTGAAGGCCATCATGACCCGCCCGTCGCGCGCGGTCACATAGTCGACGACGTCGATGGCCGCCATCAGGTCCTTGTCGATCGGTTTCTCGCACAACGCAGCCAGGCCGGCGTCTGCGGCGCGGCGCAGGTTGTCCGCGTGGCTGTCGGTGGACGACGCGATGAAGACGGCGTCGATGCGCTCCGGGTCGAAGGCATCCTCGATTGTCGTCGTCGCGACAGTGCCGTAGCGAGTGGCGACCGCTTGGGCGCGGTCGGGGTCCACGTCAT
The DNA here is from genome assembly GCF_039531165.1 of Nostocoides vanveenii. NCBI lineage: Bacteria > Bacillati > Actinomycetota > Actinomycetes > Micrococcales > Intrasporangiaceae > Nostocoides > Nostocoides vanveenii. Next base: position 12,660 of record NZ_BAAAPN010000003.1, read on the forward strand.
ACACAAGCGCGAAGTCGACCCCGGGATGCGCGGCCAGGTTGCCCGCGTGCACACTCCCGATGAAGCCCGCCCCGACCAGCGCCATTCGTTGCATTCCGACTCCTTTTTCCTCACGTATGCCGTTGCCCCCCAATCTAGTCTCGGCCCTGTCCCAGCCCCGTCGAGTGGCCGGTTCAGCCCCGTCGAGTGGCCTACTGCTGCGCCCGGCCGCGACGCCGTCGACGTTCGAGATTCTCCAAGAGCGTGGCCGCGGCCTCAGGTGAGTGGCGTTGCGGTTCCGCGGCCGGGAGATCGAGTCGGTGTGCCGGAAAGCCGAGGGCATCAGCCAGCGCTGACAGGAACTCGTTGCGCAGATCCCGGTCCCAGATCTGGTCCGAACGCACTTCCAGGAATGTCCAACCGTGCCGCTTGCCGACCTCGAAACGGCGGGTGTCGCTGGCGACGGCGTCAGGGGTGTCGTGGTATTCGGTGCCCTGACATTCGACGGCAACTCGTTTGGCGCGCCAAGCAAGGTCCGGGCGGAAGAGGAAGTTGCCCTTGGAGTCGTAGACGTTCTGATTAAGTGATGCCGACGGCACGCCGCCGCGATGCACGACGAGTCGCGTCCCAGTTTCGAGCATCGATTCCGATCCCCGCCGCATCCAAGGCAGCGCTGGGAGCAACGTCCGTTTGCCGCGTGGGCGGATCCGGCTCTCGACAATGAGGCGTAGTTGCTCCTTCGTGCAACCGGCATTGAGCGCCTGGTCGCCGGCGCCGATGATGTCCTCGAAGGTGTAGGGCAGCCCCCGTCCGACCAATTCGCCCAGGTCGGCCCAGGTATGCGCGGGCGCGACGATAGGCAGCCCGTGGCGCAGCACCACCGCCCGGCTCTCCAGCCCCCGGTGACCGATGAAGCCGATCCTCTTGAGGTGTCCGGCACGGGTCTCGGTGATCACGTGGAGATCACCGACGACGCGCGCGGCCCACGGTGTCGGCCAGCCGGCGATCTCGGCAGCCGTCGAATGTGAGAACGCAAACGGCACGTCGATCGAGCGCGCGACGGCGGTGAGGGCCTCGAGGTTCTTGGGCGCGGGCGGTCGGTGTCGTGGGTGCGCCAGTGGCGAATCGGTGTGGTCGGGGTTCGTCATACCTCTCAATGCTGCGCGCCTTGCCGTCGAGAGGTACCCGGAAAACCGACGGCCTGTGGATAACCGGCCTCTCGACGGGGCTGAACCAGCCTCTCGACGGGGCTGAACCGGCCTCTCGACGGGTTAGGGTCGGGGCATGAGCGACGTCGCTGCCGAGGCTGCAGCTGTGCCACCAACAGGGAGCGCGACACCGGAAGTCATCGCCCCGGGGACCGGCAGCGGGGCGGCGGACGGAGAGGGCGTGGCGGCGGACGGAGAGGGCGTGGCGTCGCCGCCGTGGTGGACGTCGGCTACGGTCTATCAGATTTATCCGCGCAGCTTCGCCGACAGTGACGGCGACGGGCTGGGCGACCTCGGTGGCATCCTCGGCAAGCTCGACTATCTGGCGGACCTCGGGGTCGATGTCGTCTGGCTCTCGCCGGTCTATCGCTCGCCGCAGGACGACAATGGTTACGACATCAGCGACTACGAGCACGTCGACCCGATGTTCGGCACCGATGCGCAGTTGGACGCGATCATCGCTGGGCTGCACGAGCGCGGCATCCGGCTGGTCATGGACCTCGTGGTCAATCACACCAGTGACGAGCATCCGTGGTTCATGGAGTCGCGCAGCTCGCGCGAGAACCCCAAGCGCGACTGGTACTGGTGGCGCGACCAGCCGACCGACTGGGTCTCCTTCTTCTCCGGCTCCACCTGGGAGTACGACCTGGCCACCGAGCAGTACTACCTGCACCTCTTCTCGCGCAAGCAACCCGACCTCAACTGGGAGAATCCCGAGGTCCGCCAGGCCGTCTACGCAATGATGCGCCGCTGGCTCGAGCGGGGCGTCGACGGCTTCCGGATGGACGTCATCAATCTGATCAGCAAGGTCACGCCCCTGCGAGACGCCCACGACGACCTGGTCGCGCAGACCTTCAACGGACCGCACATCCATGAGTTCCTCCAGGAAATGCATCGGGAGGTCTTCGCCGGCCGCGAGGCCGCTCTTATCACGGTCGGTGAGACGCCGGGCGTGACCATCGAGGAGGCCCGTCTCTACACCGATCCCGCGCGCGCCGAGGTCGACATGGTCTTCCAGTTCGAGCATGTCGATCTCGACTCCGGGCCGAACGGCAAGTGGGACGTCATCCCGCTCGAACTACCCCGGCTCAAGGCGAATCTCGCTGCGTGGCAAGACGGTTTGGCCGACGTCGGCTGGAACTCCCTCTATTGGGACAACCACGACCAGCCGCGTGCGGTCTCGCGCTTCGGCGACGACGACCCGGCCTGGCGCGAGCGCTCGGCCAAGACCTTGGCCACGGTCCTGCACCTGCACCGGGGCACGCCCTACGTCTATCAGGGCGAAGAACTCGGGATGACCAATGCCCCGATCGCGGGCATCGACGATGTCCGCGACATCGAGTCGATCAACTACTACCGCGAGGCCGCCGACGCCGGTGTGCAGCCCGCGCAAGTGTTGCACGGCATACGGGCCAAGGGACGCGACAACGCGCGAACGCCAGTCCAATGGGACGCCAGCCGGCACGCGGGGTTCACCACCGGCGAGCCGTGGATCGCCGTCAACCCCAACCACATTGAGATCAACGCCGCCACTCAAGCCGACGACCCGGACTCGGTCCTCGCGCACTACAAGCGGCTGATCACGTTGCGGCACAACAATTCCACCGTCGCGCTCGGCCGCTTCGAGCTACTTCTTGCCGACCACCCGACCGTATGGGCGTTCACCCGCACGCGAGGCGACGACCAACTGCTTGTGCTCGCCAATCTCTCGCGCGTGCCGATCGAACTGGCCGACTTCGGCGCGGCGGGGCCGTTCGAGGGCTGGGCAGGCGCGGAGGTCCTGTCGACTACGGAAACCGATGGAGGCATGCCGTCTCCCGCGCTGCCCGCCGCCGCGGGTCACCTCGCGTCGTGGTCGGCCGTCGTCTTGCGGCGGACGATCTGACCTGATCGTCGACAACTCTGGACCGGCCTTTCGACGGGGCTGAACCGGCCTTTCGACGGGGTGGGGTGGGGTCAAATCAGGACGCGGTCTAGGGCGGCGGACAGGCGGCCGGGGTCGCGCTCACGCAACGAATAGCGGGCCCGCACAAGGGGTTTGTCGACGGTCAACACTCGCGTCAAGTCGATCGGGGTGCCTGACACGATCGCCTCGACCGGCATGGCGGCGATCGTGGCCTGCAGGTCCGCGATCTGCTGCTCGCCATAACCCATGGCCGGGAGAATCCCCACGGCGTTGGGGTACTTGGCGTAGGTCTCGGCGATGGCGCCAACGGCATACGGCTCGGGGTCGACGATCCCGGCGACGCCTGCGGCCCGGGCGGCGACGACGCCGGCGCCGAAGCTCATCGACCCGTGTGTCAGCGTCGGCCCGTCCTCGACGACGACGACGCGCCGGCCAGCGATAAGTCCGGGGCCGGCCAGCGTCACGGGGGAGTCGCAGCGCACGATCTCGGCATCGGGGTTCAGCGACCGCGCGCCCGCCTCGACGGCACTGATCTGCTCCTCGCTCGCGGAGTCGCACTTGGCGACGATGACGACATCGGCCATCCGGACGTTGGCTTCGCCCGGGTGGTAGGCCGATTCGTGTCCGGCCCGCAGGGGGTCGACGAGCACGATGTGCAGATCGCTGACATAGAACGGGATGTCGTTGTTGCCGCCGTCCCAGAGGATGACATCGGCCTCCTCCTCGGCCGCGCGCAGGATGCGCTCGTAGTCGACGCCGGCATAGACGATGACCCCGCTGTCGATGTGCGGCTCGTACTCCTCCCGCTCCTCGATCGTGCACTGGTGACGGTCGAGATCGGCATAGGTGGCGAAGCGCTGGCAGGCCTGCGCGGCCAGGTCGCCATAGGGCATGGGGTGGCGAATGGCGACGACGCGCAGCCCTCGCTCGCGCAGCAGCTCGGCGACGAAGCGCGTGGTCTGCGATTTGCCGACGCCGGTGCGGACCGCGGTGATCGCGACGACCGGGCGGGTCGAGCGCACCATCGTCGCCTTCGAGCCGTGCAGGACGAAGTCGGCGCCGGCCGCGATCGCGCGCGAGGCCAGGTGCATGACGCCCGCGTGCGGCAGGTCAGAGTAGGCGAACGCCACGACATCGACGCGCTCGCGCGCGATCAATGCCTCCAGTTCCGTCTCGTCGACGATCGGTATGCCCGCGGGGTAGAGCTCGCCGGCCAACTCCGGCGGGTAGGTCCGCCCGTCGATATCGGGGATCTGCGTCGCCGTGAAGGCGACCACCTCCACGCTCGGGTCATCGCGGTAGACGACATTGAAGTCGTGGAAGTCGCGACCCGCGGCGCCCAGGATGACGACGCGCTGACGTTCTCCGGCAAGGGTTTTCGCTGTGCCGCTCATGGCGATCTCCGCGGGGCTGAGGTCGACCGCGGGACCGACTTACCCGACACGGGCAGTCCTGGCTGCGGGGACCCGCCTCCACCGCGATGCTATCGCGAACCGCCGCGCCGCCGACGCCTAGGCCGGCGGTCGCGACGGTTCAGACGGACAGCGGGACGACGCGGTCGGTGAACCCGGCGAGCACCTCGTTCAGCACGTCGACACCGATGCCCGGGCCGCCTGGGACGGCGATGCAGCCATCGGCGTCGAGTTCGAAGGGCGCGGTGATGTCCTGGGTGTAGTAGCGCGCGGACGCCGAGGTGTCGCCCGGCAGCACGAAGCCCGGCAATGCGGCGAGCGCCAGATTGGGTGCCCGGCCGATGCCCGTCTCCAGCATTCCGCCGCACCACACCGGTATGCCATTGGCCGCAGCCACATCGTGGATCCGGCGGGCCTCCAGGTAGCCGCCGACCCGCGAGGGTTTGACATTGATCACCGAGCAGGCGCGCATCGCGATCGCGGTCGCGGCGTCGCGCGCCGAGGTGATCGACTCATCCAGGCAGACCGGCGTCCGGATCAACCGGGCCAGCTCTGCGTGGCCGCGCAGGTCGTCCTCGCGCAGCGGTTGCTCGATCAGGAGCAGCCCGAACTCATCCAGTCGCGCCAGATGCTGCGCGTCCATCAGCGTGTAGGCGGTATTGGCGTCCACCTGCAACTGAATGTCGCCGAACTCCTTGCGCACCAGGCGAACCGGTTCGATATCCCAGCCCGGCTCGATCTTGAGTTTGATGCGCACATAGCCCGCGTCGAGATACCCGGCGACGGCGGCGAGCAGGTCGGCATGGGCGTCCATGATGCCCACCGACACACCCGCCGGCACGCGTTCGCGCACCGATCCGAGATAGGTCGCGAACGGCATACGGGCACTCTTGAGCTCCGCGTCGAGGACGGCGGTCTCCAGCAGGTGCTTGGCCATGAAGTGGCGCTTGACCGGCTCCAGCGCCGGCTTGACGCGAGCCGCCGTCACCTCATCGCCAAGGGCCACCAGCCGCGGCAGCAGATGATCGCGCAGGACGAGATCGACCCCATCGAGCCACTCCTCGCTGTAGAGCGGGTCGATCTCGGCGCCGCACTCGGCCCACCCCTCGGCACCCTCGTCGGTCACCATGCGCAGCACGATGGTGTCCCGGTCGTAGGACGTGCCGAAGGAGGTGCGGAAGGGCGCCACCAGCGGCATCCGCACCCAGCGCAACTCGGCGTGCGCGATCCTCATGACGACTCCTTCACGGTCAGGTGATACCAGCCTCGACGGGTCACGCCGACCGCGACGTAGCCGGCGGCGAAGGCGTCGGTGAACCACTCACGGGTGGTCGACCGCCACGCGCTCGCCTGGGCCGGATCGCTGCGGCGCAGGGCGACGATATCCGCCGGCACGCGCAGCCAGCGTGCGCCGTCCCCGAGGACATGGGCCGGGTCGCCGTCCGGCCCGGCGACGCCGCCGACTGCCGGCGGCTCCGGTGGCTCGGCCCGCGGACCGGGATCGGTCAGCACCCACCGGGCCACCAGCCGGTCCGCCGGGTCACTGCCATTGATCCGGTCGGACATCACGCCATAGAACTCCGGCTCGTAACAGTCCACAGCAGCTCCGAGCTTGGTGAGATTGAAGCGCGCATTGCGGCCGACGAGGGGGTCGAAAGTCCAACTCATGCAATGGATTCCGCGCTCCAGGCACCACTGCCGCTGGTGCAGCTTCAGCAAGAGTCCCAGGCCCCGCTGCTCATGCCCGGGCGCGGTCGCCGCGATATAGCTGTATGCCGTTCCCGGCGCCCCGCGCCCCAGCGCGGCGGCACCCAGCAGGGCCCCAGCGCCATCGTGAAGGAGCGTGACCAGCCCGTCCGCGTGCGCCAGACTGCGCAGCATCTCGCTGCCGATCGGCAGGCCCTCGTCATTGCGTCCCCACACCGCGCCGAAGAGCTCGGCAGCGGCCCGCATCTGCGCCATCGTGTGCGCCGCGCGCGCCTGCGGCTCCGGCTCAGTTGTCACGACGTACAGCATGCCCGAGCGCGCCGGGGTGCGTTCGCGCGAGCGACCTCGAGACCCCGGACATAGGGTGCCGCCCATGCACATCGGGCGAATCGCCGCCGGCCTGCTCGCGCCATTCGCCCTCCTCAGCGCCGGCGGTCCGGCCGGCGCGCAGGACGGGAACGCCGTCGAACTCGTCGGCGAGTTCGCCCGCTGGGAAGAGAAGCGGATCGCAGAGTCCAGCGGCCTGCTCTGGTGGCGCGATCGCCTGATCACGACGAACGACTCCGGTGACGAGGCGGTGCTCTATGTCGCCGATCGCACCGGTCGCGAGACCGCGCGCCTGCGGTATGCCGATTCCGACCCCACCGATGTCGAAGCCCTCGCGCTGGGGCCGGACGGCACCATCTGGGTCGGTGACATCGGCGACAACGCCCAGCAGCGCAGCACCATCACGGTCGTCCGGGTGCCGTCCCCGCCCCTCGACCACGACGACCATGTTTCTGGCACCCGCTACGACCTGCGCTATCCGGACGGCCCGCACAATGCCGAGGCGTTGCTCGTCCACCCCACGACGGGCGCGCTCTATGTCGTCACCAAGGCCCTCGTGGGCGCGATCTACCGGGCGCCGCAGCCGCTGCGCGCGGACGGGGTCAACGCGCTGGCATACGTCGGTCCGGCACCGGCGATCGTCACCGACGCGACCTTCGCGCCCGCGGGCGCGCAGGTCTACCTGCGTGGCTATGCGAGCTTGACCGTGCTCGACTATCCGGACTTCACGCTGCGGGCCACCTGGCCCACACCCGCGCAGCCGCAGGGCGAAGGGCTGGCCAATGGGCCCGATGGCACCCTCCTGGCCTCGACCGAGGGCTCACGCTCGGCGATCCAGCAGTGGCGGATGCCGCCGCTCCCCGCCCCGGTCGGGGCCACCGGCGCCTCGCCCACGCCGCCCTCGCCGGCGCCCACCGCATCGCCCGCGGCCGCACGGATCGCTCCCGAGTCATCCGCGCCCGAGGCGCCCGGCTCCACGGCAGACGCTCGCCGGTGGCGCGGCATCGCCCCAGCTCTCGCTCTCGCGGTCGCCGCGGCCGGGGCGCTGGGCGCGCTGCGGAACCGCCGGCGGCGCGAGCACTTCTGAACTGCGAGGGCACCCGGCCGGCGGTGCTGATTCACGAGGGAGTGGCATCATGCGTTGTCCCAAGTGCGGCAAGTCCGTCAGCGGCAAGAGCTATGGCACGCCGCTGGGCGAGCGGGTCTGCGGCCCGTGCAATGACAAGGTCAATGGCTTTGTCATCGGCGCTCTCGCCGGTGATGCCGGCGGTGCCGTCGCCGGCCCCGGCATCATGGCGTGGGTGCGCACGTCCCTCCGCGGCAAGGCCAAGCGCAGCACGATCTGACGAGGCCGCCGCGGCTCACAGCCGCGGATCGACCGGCTCGGATTCCAGGGCGAGCACGGCGAAGACCGCCTGGTGGACGCGCCACAGCGGCTCGCCGTCCACCAGGCGGCGCAGCGACTCCAGCCCCAGGGCATACTCCCGCAGGGCCAACGACCGCTTGTGGCCGAGGTTGCGGCCGCGCAGCCGCGGCAGGGCGTCGACATAGTCGGGGCCGTAGATCAGCCGTAGGTACTCGCGCCCGCGCACCTTCAGACCCGGTTGCACGAGGCGGTTCTTGCGATCGCGGACCAGCCCGGCCAGTGGCTTGACGACCATCCCCTCGCCGCCGGCAGCGGTCAGGCCGAGCCACCAGGCGGTGCCGGCAGCCCGCGAATCGCTGTCGGTGAGGTCGACGATCACCCGGCGCGTGGGCGTGACGACATCGGGATCGGCCGCCACAAGCGCATCGGCGACGCGCAGGTGCCAATCGTGCGGCCGGCTCTCGTGGGTTGCCCCCTCGGATGCGAGGAGCGCAAAGGGCGCCAGGCGAACGCCGTCCAGCCCGTTGGTCGGCCAGCAATAGTGCCGGTATGCCGTGGTGAAGGCCTCCGCATTCGCCGCCCGGCGGGCGGTGCGGGCCCGCAGATCGGCCACGTCGATGCCGCGGGCGGCGGCCGCGTTCACGGCCCCGAGGACCGCGGGCAGGGCGGCCCGGGCCGCGGTGCCGGTCGCGGCATACTGCTCGCGAAGCAGCCCGTCCGCCTTGAGCGACCACGGGAGCAGTTCGCTGTCCAGGACGACCCAGTCGCTGTCCAGTTCATCCCAGAGCCCGGATCGGTCTGCGGCGCAGCGCAAGCGGTCGAGGAAGCGCTCGGTCGTCGCGGCGTCGAAGAAGGCACGGCCGGTGCGGGTGTAGACCGCCCCCGTGCCCGCCGAGGCCGCCGGGAACCGCCGGCGCGCCGCGTCCTCGCCACGGCACAGGACGACGACCGCGCGGCTGCCCATGTGCTTCTCCTCCGCGATCACCGACTCGACACCGGCCTGGTCGTAGGCCGCCCAGGCCTGATCGGGATGCTCCAGATAGTCGCCCTCCGGCATGGTCGGCGCCGGCGCCATCGTGGGCGGCAGATAGGGCAGCCAGCCCGGCTCGGTGGCGAAGCGGCTCATGACCTCCAGGGCGCCGGCGGCATTCTCGGGCCGCACCGTGACCCGCCCCAGGACGCTGGTCTCGACCAGCCGATTGTGCACGACATCGGCGATATCGAGACCGGAGCCGTGGACCGAATCCGAATCCCCTGGCGCAGAAGCGCTCTCGGCGGTGGCGAAGGGGCGCGCGGGCTCGTACCACACCCGCTGGGCAGGGATCTGGACGCTCTCCTTCTCCGGATAGCGCAAGGCTGAGAGCCGGCCACCGAAGACGCAACCGGTGTCGAGGCAGAGGGTGTTGTTGACCCATTCCAGGGTGGGAGTGGGTGTGTGCCCGTACAGCACCATGGCCGCGCCCCGGTAGTCGGCCGCCCACGGATAGCGCACCGGCAGACCGAACTCGTCGGTCTCGCCGGTGGTGTCGCCGTAGAGCGCGAAGGCGCGGACCCGCCCGCTCGCCCGGTTGTGGTAGCTCTCCTTCAGGCCGGCGTGGGCGACGACGAGCCGTCCCTCGTCGAGCACCTGGTGCGAGACCAGGCCGCGTGCCCACTCCCGGACGGCGGCCCGGAACTCCGCCGGCTCCGCGGCGAGCTGGGCGAGGGTGGTCTCCAGGCCGTGACTGACGGTGACCTTCTGGCCGTCGAGGGCCCGGATGAGCTTGTTCTCGTGATTGCCCGGCACGGCGAGGGCGTGCCCGGCGGCCGTCATCCCCATCGCCAGCCGCAGGATGCCGGGCGAGTCCGGGCCGCGGTCGACGAGGTCACCGAGGAAGATCACGGTCCGGCCCTGCGGGTGCGCGGCGTCGACCGGGCGCCCCTGCGGGTCGCGGATCACGGCATAGCCGAGGGCATCGAGCAGGCTGAGCAACTCCGGCAGGCAGCCGTGGACGTCACCGATGACATCGAAGGGCCCGTGCAGATCGCGCCGGTCGCTCAACAGCGGCACCCGCTCGATGACGGCCGCGTCCACCTCCTCCACCCCGCGCAGGATGTGGACGGCCCGGAAGCCCTCGCGGGCCAGGCCTTTGAGCGCGCGACGCAAGTCGCCGGCCTGGCGATGGATGACCCGGTCTCCGAAGTCGCGGTCGGACCGGCTCCGGTTGCGTTCGCGGGCAACGGATTCTGGGATGTCCAGGACGATCGCCACGGGTAGCAGATCGTGGTCGCGGGCCAGGCGCACCAGGCCCTTGCGGGCGGCCGCGGTGACATTGGTGGCGTCGATGACGGTGAGCAGGCCGCGGGTCAGGCGGACGCCGGCGATGTGATCGAGCAAGGTGAAGGCGTCGGCGCTCGCCGCCTGGTCGTTGACGTCATTGCTGACCACGCCCCGGCAGAAGTCGCTGGAGACCACCTCGAAGGGGCCGAAATGCCGGGCCGCGAAGCTGCTCTTGCCGGAGCCACTGACCCCGACGAGCACGACCAGGCTGGGGTCGGGAAGCCGCAGGACCGTCACGGCGCCTCCCGCCGGAAGAGCGCAAGCTGGGTCGGCGACCCGAGTTGCGGATCGTCCGCGCCGACCGGGCGGAACTCGACGGCATACCCATGCCGCTCGGCGAGCGGTAGCGCCCAGGACCGGAACTCGGCGCGGGTCCACTCGAAGCGATGGTCCGGGTGGCGCATGGCGCCGGGGGGCAGGCCGGCATACCGCGAGTTGTACTCCCGGTTCGAGGTGGTGACGATGACCGCGCCCGGCCGGGCCTGGCCGAAGACGGCGATCTCCAGCGCCGCGAGGCGCGGCGGGTCGATGTGCTCGACCACCTCCATCAGGACGATCGCGTCGTATGCCGTGAGGCGGGTGTCGCGGTAGGTGGCCGACGTCTGGAGCAGCGTCAGCCGCTCGCGAGTGCGGTCGGGCAGTTGGTCCAGTCGTAGCCGGCGCTCCGCGCCGGCCAGGGCACGGGCCGACACATCGGCGCCGACGATCTCGTGGAAAGTGTTGTCGGCCAATAATTCTCGCAAGAGGGCACCCTCGCCGCATCCGAGGTCGACGACGCGGTGCGCGCCGACATCGTGCAGGGCGGCGAGCACCGCGTCCATACGCTGCCGGCGCAAGGGCTGGGCCGGCTCGCTGCCCTCGCCGGGCGGTGGCGGCGCCACCTCCGTCGAGTCGTCCAGGGCGGCGAGCCGGGTGAGGGCGTCCGCGACATAGTCGCGGCGATGGGCGAGATAGCGTCGCGTGATCCATTCGCGCTCGGGATGGTTCGCCAGCCACGCACCACCGCGGCGCAGGAGTTTGTCGGCCTCGCTGGCGTCGACCCAGTAGTGCTTCTCGCCGTCTAGCACCGGCATCAGCAGGTAGAGCTGGGTCAGGGCGTCGGCCAGCCGCGCTGTCCCGGTCAAGGTCAGGTCGACCAGGCGTGCGTCGCCCCAGGCGGGTTGGGTGGGATCGAGCGGGATCTGCGCTGCCGCCACCGACCAGCCCAGCGGCTCGAAGAGCGCACGGACGCGACCCGGATCGCCATCGCATTGCAGTGCGGGCAGGTGGATCGTCAGCGGCAGGGGCGTGGCGGCGAGGTCCTCGTGGCCCGCGCAGCCGCCGCGCATCGCGGAGCCGAAGACCCGGCCGAGGGCGACGGCGAGAAGGGAGCCCGCGGCATAGGTCCGGTCGTTGACATAGGCGGCCAATGGGCCGTGCTCGCCGAAGCGGCGGCTGCGCACGATGTCGACGGGGTCGATCTCCAGGACGAGCGCGACGGTGCAGCGGGTGTCACTGGCCTCCGGATAGAAGACGTGCGCCCGGCCCACGGGCAGGTCGAAGACCTGGTGCCGGTCGGGATGCTTGTGCAGCAGATAGCCCAGATCGCTCGCGGCGGGCGCGGTCGACGTCAGGCTCAGGAACACTGCTCCATCCTGCCGCCCTCGCCGCGTGCCGTCGCGGGAGTTTTCGCCGCGATACGGCCGACCAGTTCCGCGAGGTCCTGCCGGTAGCGCTCCACATTGGCCAGCTTGATCGCTTCGTAGCCGCGGACCTGGCCGGGCAGTTCGGCGAGCCGGGCGACGTCCGCGAGCGTGTCGTGGCTGAGGTGGGCCGTCGCGGCGGCCACCGCACGGACATACTCATCGGGGAGTTCGCGCTCGATGCGGCGAACGGCACTGTGCCCGAAGGGATCCAGCCGAGTGCCGCGCAGGCGCTTCATGGCGGCCAGGCCGCGCAGGGCCGGGATCGACTTCTCGCCGAGGGCGATCTTGGAGTCCATGCCCAGGGCCCGCAGGACCGGGGGATGCAGCCGGAAGGCGAAGGCGGCGTCCGGGCCGAACTGCGCCCGGATGCCTTCCGCCACCGCGGGATCGACGCTCAGGCGCGCGACTTCGTATTCGTCCTTGTAGGCCATGAGCTTGTGCAGATTGCGTGCAAAGGCGCTCGTCAGTCCGGCTGCCGCGGCGCCACCCACCGTGTCCGCGCGCCGGTGCACCTCGGCGATATGACGCAGATACGTGCGGGCATACCGTTCGTCCTGGTAGCCGATCAGGTCGTCGGCCAACCGGGTGATCAGCGGGCTCAGGTCCGCGTAGTCCGCGAGTCCGGCTCGCTGCACGAGCGCCTGCGCGGCCGCGCTCGGTCGGGCAGCGGCTGCCGCGTCGGCGGGGCCGGCGACAGCGAGCACGGCAGCGGGGTCCACGGCATACCGGCGGCCCCAGCGGAAGGCCTGGAGATTCGCCGTGACGGCAACGCCGTTCTGCGCCAACGCCTCCTCGACGGCGCTCGGTGAGACCGGGATGCCGGCCGACTGGATGGCGATGCCCAGGAGGAAGGTGTTGGCGAGCTGATCGCTGCCGAAGAGACCCTCGTTGACGGCGCGCGCGTCGAGCAGCACCGGATCCGGGCCGGTGTGTGCGCGCACGAACTCGGCCAGGGCAATCGTGTCAGCGGCGGGTGCTGTCACATGAGCCACCATCGCCCCCGTCGGGTTCGGCGTCGTCGAGATGATCGCTCGCGTGCGGGCCGGGTCGGTGACCGCGAGATTGCGCGGATCGGCGGCGACGAGCAGGTCGGCACCCAGATAGACATCGCAGGTCCCGGGCTCGAGCTTGTTGGTGCCCTCGAAGGGCGCCGCGGCGAGCCGGAGGTCGGAGACGACGGCCCCACCCTTTTGTGATAGCCCGAGCTGGTCGAGGCCACGGACGTGGAGCCCGGCGTTGGTCGCGGCGACTGCGAGGACCTGGGCGGTGGTGACGATGCCCGTGCCGCCGATGCCCATGATGCGGATGTTGAGCGGTGAGTTCGTTGCTGCGGCAACGGGATCCGGGAGGTCGGTGCCCTCGATCGCCGGGGCGCGGCCGGCCGGTCGCTGCGGGCCAGCGGGAGTCACGCTGATGAAGGAGGGGCAGTCCCCCTCGATGCAGGAGTAGTCCAGATTGCAGCTGGCCTGGTGGATCCGGGTCTTGCGGCCGAACTCGGTCTCGACCGGCTGCACCGAGAGGCAGTTGGACTTGGCGCCGCAGTCGCCACAACCCTCGCAGACGCGCTCGTTGATCCAGATCCGCCGGCCGGGCGACTCGATGAGCCCGCGTTTGCGCTTTCGCCGCAACTCGGTTGCGCATTCCTGCTGGTGGATGACGGCGGTCACCCCGGGCACTGTCGCCAGCTCGGTGAGGACGTCCTCGAGGTCGTCACGGTGGCGGACGGTGACGCCGTCGGGCAGGCCGGCCGACCGGCTGCGACCCACGTCATCGGTCGTGACGACGACCTGCCGGACACCCTCGGCGAGGAGTTCGCGCGCGAGATTCGCCGGCGTCATACCGCCCACGATGTCCTGCCCGCCGGTCATTGCGACGGCCCCGTTGTACAGGATGCGGTAGGTGACATTGGTGCCGGCGGCGACGCTGGCGCGCACGGCAAGACTGCCGGAGTGATGATAGGTCCCGTCGCCGAGATTCTGGACGAGATGCTCGTCGGTGACAAAGGGGGACATCCCGATCCAGGCCGCGCCTTCGCCACCCATCTGGCTGAAGCCGACGACATTGCCGACCCGCTCCTCGTCCATGAAGACGACCAGCGTGTGGCAGCCGATGCCCGCCGCGACCAGGCTCCCCGCCGGCGTGCGCGTGGAGCGGTTGTGCGGGCATCCCGAGCAGAAGTAGGGCGTCCGCGCCGGGACCGGAGTCAGCGGCAGTGCCCGCCGCGTCAGGGCCGTCGTCTCCCGCGCCTGGGGATTGGCGTATGCCCGCGCCCCCGCCAGTCCCAGCGTGCTCGCCAGCACCGGCGCCAGGGCGTCGGCGATGACCTGCGGGGGCAGGTCGCCCGTCGCCCGCAGCAAGGCGCGCCCGTCGGGATCGGTCTTGCCGTGGACTCGGGGTGTCCCGGCGCGTCCGTATAGCGCCGCCTTGACGGCCGTCTCCACGACGGGGCGCTTCTCCTCCACGACGATCAGATCGGTCAGGCCGGCCGCGAACTCCCGCACGATCTCGGGGTCGAGGGGCGCGACCATGCCGAGCTTGAGCAGGCGAATGTCGCTGTCGGACAAGTGATCCGGGTCGACGCCGAGGCTGGCGAGAGCCTCCTGGGTGTCGCGGAAGGTCAGCCCCGCCGCGACGACCCCGACCCGGCCACGGGCATCACCGGTGACGACATTGAGGCCATTGGCGCGGGCATACCGGCGGGCGAGTTCCGGCCGCGCACCGGCCAGGCTCTCCTCGAGCGCCGCGAGATGCGGCTGGAGGAATCGCGCGGTGACCTGGTGATGGAAGGGCCGGCCGTCGATCTCCCGATCCGGCTCGACGATCGTGATCGCCGGGTCGGCCAGGGTGAAGGTGGCGCTCCCGTCGACGACATTGGTCGCCAGCTTCAGCCCGCTCCACAGCCCGCTGAAGCGGGACAGGGCGATGCCGTGCAAACCCAGGTGCAGGATGTCGGCCGGGTCGGCGGGGGAGAGCACGGCGAGACCCAGTTCAGCCATCGCGAGCTCGCTGCTGCTCGGGACGGTCGAGGACTTGGCCGTGGCGTCGTCGCCGACCAGGGCGAGCACGCCGCCGGTCGCGGAGGCACCGCCGAGATTGCCATGGCGCAGGGCATCGGTTGCGCGATCGAGCCCCGGCGCCTTGCCGTACCAAATGCCGGCGACACCCTCGACGCGCCGCCCGGCGAGCGTGGCGACCAGTTGCGCGCCCTGCACGGCATTGGCGGCCAGTTCCTCGTTCACCGCCGGCCGGAAGACGATGCCGGCCTCATCAAGCGTGGCCCGGATGCGCAGCAGTTCCTTGTCGTAGCCGCCCAGCGGCGACCCCTCGTAGCCGGAGATGAAAACCGCGCTGCGTCGACCGGCCGCCCGGTCGAGGCGACGCTGATCGAGCGGGAGCCGGACGAGCGCCTGCAGGCCCGAGGCGAGAATCTCGCCGCCGGTCGCGGCATACCGGTCCGCCAGCTGGAAGTTCCGTTCGCTCATCGCCACGCCCTTCCGTCGGGGACTCGACTCGGCGTCAGGTTGGTGACCTCCACTGAAGGCAACCTACCCGGCGACCGGCCTGCCAGACTGGCCCGCATGTATCCGACAGTGGGGGATCTGCTGGGTATCGACCTGCCCATACCCACGCACGCGGTCTTCGTGGCGCTCGGCGTGGCGGTCGCCGGGCTGGTCTTCACGTTCGAAGCTCGCCGGCGCGGGCGCACCGGCGACAAGGTCATCGCGGTCGTGACCGGCGCGCTGATCGGCGGCGGACTCGTGATGCGCCTGGGCACCTGGCTGCAGCATGTCGACCTCCGCCAGAACGCCACCCTCGCCGAGCAGTGGGTGTATGGCAATAAGTCCATCCTCGGCGGACTCTTCGGCGCCTGGCTCGGCGTGCATCTCGCCAAGCGGATCGTCGGCTACCGCATCCGCACCGGCGATCTCTTCGCGCCCGCCGTCGCGGCCGGTATGGCGGTGGGGCGGATCGGCTGCCTGCTCACCGAGCCGCCCGGGACGCCGACGCACACGGCATACGGGATCGTGCTCGATCCGGTGACGGCGGCGCGCCTCCAGGTGCCGGCGGGGGTCGCGCTGCACCCATCCTTCGTCTACGAGATCGTCTTCCACGCGCTCGCGTTCGTCGTACTTTGGCGATGGCTGCGCCACGACCGGCTGCCCGCCGGCGAGACGCTGACGGTCTATGTCGGGGCGTATGCCGTCTTCCGGCTCCTCGTGGAGTTCGTCCGCGGCAACGAGGTGGTCTGGCACGGCCTGACCCGGCCGCAACTCGTCCTGCTCGCGACCCTGCCCGTCCTCCTCCTCCGGCTGACGGTCGTGCTCCGCCGCCGCGAATCCGCCATGACGTCACCCGCTCGCATCCCGCAGTTGGAGGCCCGATGACCACGCCACCCGAACCACCTCCCCCGGCACCCGATGGACAACCGGGGGTGCCGCCGCCGTGGGGCCAAGATGGCGCACCGCTCCCACCCTGGCCGGCAGGAGCTTCGGGCGCGACGGCGCCGAAGGAGAGTTCACGGCCGATCTGGGGTGGTGCACTGATCGTGCTCGGGATCTGCCTGCTCGGGCTCTTTGGGTTGGTCGCGCCGTCTGGACCATGGCGCACGGTCGCGAGCGCTCTCGGGGGCCTGGCGACGATCTTCCCGGTCGTCGCCATCGTCCTGCTTTTCCCGGAGAAGACCCGGCGGTGGGGGCTCGGGATGCTGCTCGGCTATGGCCTCGCGCTCGTCATCGCCTTCGTCGGGTGCATCGGGTTGATCGTCGCCTATTCACGGTCGTCGTCCACATGAGCGCCGGTATGCCGTTGCAGGACTACCGGATTCACCGCTATGTCAACGCCTTCTGCCCGCACTGTCATCACGCCGACCCGGACCGCGCGCTCAGCGACGTCGCGCGGCTCTCGGGCCGGCTGGCCGTCCGGAACGGCCGGGTGTGGCTGGAGCGGGGCTGCCCCGAGCACGGCCTGATCAGCACCCTCTACGACGAGTCTGCTGAGATCCTCACCTATCTGGAGCAGTGGACCGCGCCGACCAAGGTGCACGCGCCGGACCGGGTGGGCAACTTCCTGCCGGTGCCCGCGGCATACGCCCAGGGGCTGCCGGAGATGCAGACGCAACACACATGCATCCTGCTCGAAGACGTCATCGAGCACTGCAACCTGTGCTGCCCGACCTGCTTCACCGACAGCGGGCCGGCGCTGGCCGGCATCGTGGCTGTCGAGGAGGTGCTCCGCTCGGTCGACACCCGGTTGGAGCGCGAGAACGGCCGGCTCGATGTGGTCATGCTCAGCGGGGGTGAGCCGACGCTGCACCCGGACTTCGGGGCGCTGCTCGACGCGCTGGTGGAACGTCCGATCGTGCGGATCCTGGTCAACTCCAACGGGATTCGGATCGCCCAGGACGATTCGCTGGTCGCCCTGCTTCGGCGGCACCGGGAGCGCGTCGAGGTCTATCTGCAGTTCGACGGCTTGCGGGCGGAGTCCTCGGCGGCCCACCGCGGCGCCGACATCCGCCGCTTCAAGGAGGCGGCCGTGGCCCGGCTCTCGGCAGCCGGTGTCTTCACGACCTTGACGATGACGGCCGCGCTCGGGATCAATGACGACGAGATCGGCGACGTCGTCCGGCTCGCGCTGAGCACGCCCTATGTCGGTGGCGTCACCATCCAGCCGGTCTTCGGCTCGGGGCGCTCGCGGGCGATTGACCCGGGCGACCGGCTCACCCACACCGGTGTGTTGGCACGACTCGGCCCGCAGACCGGCGATCTGGTGACGTGGCGCGACCTGACGGCACTGCCGTGCTCGCATCCGCACTGCTGCTCGGTCGGTTACCTGCTGCGCGACGACGCCGGCCAATGGCGGTCGCTGACCGCGATCGTCGGCCCGGACCGGCTCAAGGAATGGCTCGAGCTCGAGCCCGAGAGCCTGGCCAACCGGATCGCCGACGACAGCATTCCGGCGACGCTGCGCCAGACCGTCAAGAGCTCACTTCTCGACCTGCTCAGCGAGCAGTCGTCGCTGAGCCATCCGTCGATGTCCGCGATCTGGCGCGACATCTGCGAGAACTGCGACCTGGGCCTGTCGACGCTCGCCACCCTGGCCTCCTCGTCGCTGCCGGGCGGGGCGGCCCGGATGCGCAAACTCCTCGGCGAGCGCGTCGTCCGCCTCACGGTCAAGCCCTTCATGGATATCCACACGATGATCGAGGAGCGATTGACCCAGTGCTGCGTGCACGTCGGCACGGTCGGTGACGGGCACCAGTGCGCGCCCTTCTGTGCGGTCCAGGCGTGGAATCCACTTGCCCGGCAACGGCTTTCGACGGCGCTGGGGAGTTCCCGCCGCGAGCTGGGACTGATGGCCGAAGGCGAGCAGGAGGTGCGGGTATGACCGCGCAGAGCGAGACGGGAGCGGCGCGCGCGGGGGAGCACGCGGCATACGACCCGCTGCGACTGTGCATCTTCGCGACGATCGCGCTGCTCGGGTGGCTGCTGGGGCCGGTGGCGGTCGCCGGCTTCGGCGCGCTGGGCTTCGCCGGCTACTGGCGAGCGCGCCGCGCCGGGCTGACCCGGTCGAAATGCGTCCTGCGCGACACGCGGCTGGTGCTGGCCTACCTGGCGCTGCTGGTTGCGGCCGGGGTCGGCGGGATCGTCCTCCCGGTCACCTGACCGCCGGCGGGCTAAGGTCGCCCGGTGGCTCAGTTCATCGACGGAGAAGTGCGGGCAGCGAGCACGGGCGAGCGCGCCTGGGTGTGCGATCCCTCGACCGGCGATCGGGTCGCCGAGGCCGACCTTGGCGGTCCCGCGGATGTCGACGCGGCCGTCGCCGCGGCGAAGCGGGCGTATGCCGAGTGGTCGCGCGCTACGCCCAGCGAGCGGTCGGCGGCCCTGACCAAGCTCGCCGCCGAGTTGGACGCGCGCGGGGCCGAACTCGCCGAAGTGGAGAGCCGGCAGGCGGGCAAGCCGATCCGCCTGGCCACCGAGTTCGATGTGCCCGGGACCATCGACAACACGGCCTTCTTCGCCGGGGCCGCGCGGCACCTCGACGGTTTGGCGAGCGCCGAATACTCGCCCGATCACACCAGCTCGATCCGCCGGGAGCCGGTCGGCGTCGTCGGCTCGGTCGCGCCGTGGAATTACCCGCTGCAAATGGCGGCCTGGAAGATCCTCCCGGCGATCGCCGCGGGCAACACGATCGTCCTCAAACCGGCCGAGAACACCCCGCTGACCTCGATCATGTTCGCCGAGGCCACGGCCGCCGCGGGCATCCCCGCGGGCGTGATCAATATCGTCGTCGGCACCGGTCCGGTCGCTGGCGCCGCGCTGCTGCGCCACCGCGATGTCGCCATGGTCTCCTTCACCGGCTCCACCCGGGTCGGCCGCACCGTGCTCGAAGCGGCCGCGACCACCGCCAAGCGCGTGCATCTGGAGCTGGGCGGCAAGGCGCCCTTCGTCGTCCACGACGACGCCGACCTCGAGGCCGCCGTCCACGGCGCGGTCGCCGGGTCACTCATCAACACCGGCCAGGACTGCACCGCCGCCGCCCGCGCCATCGTGCACCGCTCCCGGTATGTTGAGTTCGTTGCGGGAGTGGCCGACCTCTATGCCGGTGTGCGCCTCGGCGCTACCGCTGACCCGGCCACCGACCTCGGCCCGCTCATCTCGATGGCCCACCGCGAGCGGGTGGCCAGCATCGTCGACCGTGCCCGCGCGTATGCCCGCGTGGTCACCGGCGGCGCTCCGCCCGAAGGCCTCGACGCCGGGTCCTACTACCTGCCGACCCTGATCGCCGATGTCGCGCCCGGCCAGGAAGCCTGGACCGACGAGATTTTCGGCCCGGTCCTGACGGTGACCGCCTTCGACGACGACGAGGAGGCGATCGCGCTCGCCAATGACACGGCATACGGGCTCGCGGCCTCGGTGTGGACCCGCGATGTCTACCGGGCGCTCCAGGCGACCGCGCGGATCCAGGCCGGCTGCGTGTGGGTCAACGACCACATCCCGATCATCAGCGAGATGCCGCACGGCGGGGTCAAGCAGTCCGGCTTCGGCAAGGACATGTCGGCCTATTCCTTCGAGGACTACACCAGCGTCAAGCACGTGATGTACGACCGCACTGGCGTGGCCGCCAAGCCCTGGCACCGCACCATCTTCGGGATCGATGAGTGATACCGCGGTCATAGCCGCGGTATCACTCATCGATAAGGCACGAACCTCGCCATTAGTCGGGCAGCCAGTTGCCGTGGAACCCGGTGGGCACGCGCACGGGCAACTCCACGCTCGCCACGGGCTCGAGACCGGCGGCGTCCAGCACCACGAAGGTGCTCCGCCCGCGCGCCCGGTCATACGCCAGCCCCAGCAGCACGCCGTCGTCCTCGCCCGCATCGGCGGCCCGGGGCACCAAGACCACCTCACCCAGGTTCACCCCGGGCCCGAGGTCGTGCGTCAGCGTGGAGCCGGCCACCAGGTCGTGCTTGACCAGCGTCCCGGTGGGATAGCCGTCGTCGTCATAGGCCACGGCATACCCGAAGCGATGCGGGCGGCCCGTGCGCCGCTCGTCGATGCGCGGGAACTCCACCGCCCGGTCGTCCAGCGGCTCCTGCGTCACCCGCCCACCGGCCAGATCGACGACCCATCGCTGCAGCCCCGGCGACCCTTCGTTGGGCACCAATGGTGAGCGATCGAACATCCGCGGGTGGGCGATGACGTCGAGCACGATCCGCGGCCCGTCGTCATAGGCGTTCACCGCGTGGAAGACATAACAGGCAGGAATGTCGAACCACCTCACGTCCGCATCGCGCCCGCCGCGCGGGAGCACCCCGATGCGCGCCGGATACCGCGAACGCCAGCGTGCGACCCGCGTGGCCGATCACATTCGTATTGGCTGCCGGCCGCAGGACGTATGCCGTGCGCTCCCCGCCGTTGTGCACCCGCGGTTGCGATACCACCGGACCCGTCCCGCTTCCAGCGCGAGCCCGTGGACCATCCCCTGACCCAGGAACCAGTGCTGATCCGCGCGCAGGCGGCCGGGCGGGTTGGGCCCACTGCGCAGGTAGCGGCCCGTCAGAAAACTGGGCAATTGTCCGGTTGTTACCGGCAAGTCAATAGGTGAGTCTCCTCGCGCATTGGTCGAATGTGGCTGTCGTGAAAGAAGTCGCTGGTCATGATGCGCAGTCGCACCCTTCGAGGTAGGGAGTAATCTGGCTACATGCGGAGGGTAACAATGTTATGGCGCCAGCGCGCGTCGAGGGCGATCCGATGAGCGCGCCCGTCCATACCCCCAGCATTCGCGATCTGCTCCTCGACGCCGCGTGCGAGCGGCTCGCCAAGGAGGGCGTCGCCGGTCTGCAGGCCCGGGTGATCGCCAGCGATGTCGGTGTGTCCACGACCGCGCTCTATACCCACTTCGGCAATATCGGCGGCCTGGTCGCCGCTGTCTCCCAGGTCTCGCTGCGCCGGTTCAGCGATGCGATCACCTCCGCCGGCATCACCGACGACCCGGTTGCTGACATGCTCGCGATGGGCATGGCCTACCGCAACTTCGCGATCACCAACCGGCACGAATACGAGCTGATGTTCAACCACGCCGTCCTGCGGGTCTCGCGCGGGGTTCGCGCGGATGTCGCCGATGTGCCCAAACTCCTAGAGACCCCCGAGGGCCTCAAGGCCTACAACCACATCTTGGGCTTCTCCACCCGCTTGGTTGAGTCCGGAGTGACCCGTCCGCTCGAGGCACACTTGGTCAGCACCGGCCTCTGGTCGGCGCTGCACGGCTTCGTGCTGCTGGAGATCCTCGGCCACTTCCTCGTCGAGTCCAGCTTGACGATCTTCGGCTCCATCGCCTTCCAGATGTTCATGGGGCTGGGCATCCCGCCCGAGCGCCTGCAGTTGTCGATGGCGAATGCGCTCACTCGCGTCACCATGCTCCCGTCGCCCGCCCGGGACTAAATACTCACCAGGACTGACGCGAACCCAGGTAGGACCCGACCACGGCGACCCCGAGATCCTCGGTCTCCGGCGCGACCACGCGCCCGTCGACCCGTCGGGCGAGTTGGTCGATGAAGCGCTGCAGGCCCCGGTCATCGCCGAGCCGGAAGAAGGTCGTGCGCGCGCCCAGTCGCCCCGCGGCATCCAACTCGCGCACGGTCAGCGCGATCGTCAGCGGATGCGGCGGGTATTCGAAATAGATCTCGCCGTCCGGCTCCAGATGCGATGTCGGTTCGCCATCGGTGACGATCAGCAGCACTGGCGTGGCATTGGGGTGCTTGCGGAAATGCCGGTTGGCCAGCAACAGCGCATGGTGGAGATTGGTGCCCTTGGCCCACATCGGCTCGAGCCCGGTGAGCTGGTCGATGTCCATCACCTGAGCCGCCCGGCCGAAGGCGATCAGCTGGAGCCGGTCGCCGCGGAAGCGCGTCGAGATCAACTGATGGAGCGCCAGCGAGGTGCGCTTCATCGGAACCCAACGCCCGTCCATGGCCATCGAGAAGGAGGTGTCCACGAGCAGCGCGACCGCGCTCTGGGTGCGCGCCTCCGTCTCGGTCACCTCGACATCCCCGATATCGAGCCGTATGCCGTGCCTCACCTCGCCGCCCGTGCTCACCTGCCGCAGAACGGCATTCGTTACCGTGCGCGCGACGTCCCAGCTTTCGGTGTCACCGAACTCCCAGGCCCGGGTGGCGCCGCTGGGCTCACCGGCCGCGCCGGCCAGACGCAGATCGCGCTGGCCGAGCCGCCTGGACATGCGGTCCGCGACATCCTTCAACAAGCTCTTGCCCAGCTGGCGCATCGCCTTGGGGGAGAGGCGGAGCGAGCCGTCGGAGCCGCGTTTGAGATAGCCCGAGTCACGCAGGGCCTCCTCGATCTCGCGCAGCATCCGGGCATCGACAGCCGCCTGTTCGCCGACCTGCCGGGCAAGGGCGTCGAGGTCGACGTCGTCCATCCGGGCGCCCGGATAGGCCTGGGAGAGTTGCTCGGCGAGTTGGTCGAGCTCGGCGAGATCCTGCAGCATCCCCGTGCCGTCGCCCAGTCCGAGCCCGTGCTCGCCGCTGAACCGCTCGGACCCGTCCCAGTCCGCGCCCGGTCGCAGCCCCTGGAGGTTGGCGTCGAGCCGGCCCAGGGTGTCCAACAACTGCGGCGAACCGAATGCCTGCTGCGAGAGCGTCATCAACTCCGAGCGCTGCTCCTGCGTCATCGAGTTGAGCATCCGCTGCGCGGCCGCGGCCCGCTCGGCGAGGGCGTCGATCAGTTCGTCGATCGATCCCGGATTCTCGGGGAAGAACTGACCGTGCTTGGCCAGGAACTCGGCGAACGGCTCGCCCGTGTCCTCGCCGCGAGCGTGTGCTTCGAGCAGGTCGTTCAGGTCGGCGAGCATCGCGGCGATCGCCGCGCGGTCGGCCTCCGTTGCGCCTTCGAGCGCTTGCTTCATGCCCGCGAACCGCTGATCCAGCACCTCCCGGCCCAGCAGGTCCTTGATCTGTTCGAATGCCGCGCGGGCGTCGCTGCTGCGCCACGAGTAGTCGCCGAGCGCCGTCACCGCGCCGGCCGTGGACGGTGGCAGGCCATCGAGTTGCATCTCGGCGAAGCGGGCGTCGTCGTCCAGCTCGCGCGCGAGCTGTTTGCGCTCGGCCAGGACGGCCTTGTCGAGCAGGTCACGAACCTGCTCCAGGGTGGCGCCGAGGCGGTTGCCGCGCAACAACTCCTGGCGCCGCCGGGCGACCTGCGCCGCCAGGTCGTCCAGCCCGCGTTGCCTGTCGCTGCCGCGGCGCAGGAATTCCTGCAAGGCGCGCTCGGGTGAGTAGCCGGCCATGACGTCGTCCCCGATCGCGGCGAGAGCCTCGCCGAGGTCGACGGGCGGCGCGAGGGGGTCGCCGCCGGCATACGGGCCGTAACGGGCGCCGCTCATCGCGGGCGCCTCAGGCGGACTCACCGTAGAGCGTGGCCCTACCGTCGGTGTCCTTGCCGATCCGCTTGGCGAGATAGAGGCCTTCGAGGGCCATCTCCAGGGCACTGGCGCGCTCACCGGTCGTCGTCGCGTCCACCCGGTCGGCGACCTCGTCATACAGGGAGGAGTTGCCGAGATCGGGCAGAGCGGCGAGGAATTCGCCGGCCGCGACCTGACCGCCCGTGGCCACCAGCGCCCCGCCGGCGAGAGCCTCGACGAGTAGGCGGAAGTCGATGCCGCGGAAGGTCTCGCGCGCGGTCTCGGCGCTCGCGAGCCGCAGGAGGTGATCGAGCACTGCGCGCTCGCGGCCCTCCTCGCCGGACTCAAACTCCACCTTGCCGCCCAAGACATCAAGGGCGGCGGTCAGGTCGACGACCCGGGCGACGGCCTCGGACTCGCCCTGACGGGTCGCCCGATGCCGAGCGGCCGCGGCGATGGTCTCAGCCGCCGCGATCGAGAAGCGCGCAGAGACGCCCGAGCGCTGATCCACGGCAGTCGACGCACGCAGGTGGCGGGTGAAGCGGGCGAGCACCTCGGTCAGGAAGGGCGGGACAGTGGCGACAAGGTGCGCCTCCTGGCCGATGACCGCCACTTCGTCGACGAGCGCCACCGGATAGTGCGTGCGGATCTCGGCCCCGAAGCGGTCCTTCAACGGGGTGATGATGCGCCCGCGGTTGGTGTAGTCCTCGGGGTTTGCGCTGGCGACGACGAGCACATCGAGCGGCAGGCGCAACACATAGCCGCGGATCTGGATATCCCGCTCCTCCATCACATTGAGCATGGCGACCTGGATCCGCTCGGCAAGATCGGGCAGCTCGTTGATGGCGACGATCCCGCGATGCGAGCGTGGGATCAGCCCGAAGTGGATGGTCTCGGGGTCACCGAGATGGCGGCCCTCGGCGACCTTCATCGGATCGACGTCGCCGATCAGGTCGGCGACCGAGGTGTCCGGGGTGGCGAGCTTCTCGGCATACCGCTCGGAGCGGTGGCGCCATTCCACGGGGAGGTGATCGCCCAACTCCGCGGCGCGGCGGATCGAGGCGGGGGTGATCGGGTCATACGGGTGCTCACCGAGCTCGGAGCCGGCGATGACCGGCGTCCACTCGTCGAGCAGGCCGACCAGGGTGCGCAGCAGGCGGGTCTTGCCCTGGCCGCGCTCGCCGAGAAGGACGATGTCGTGACCGGCGATGATCGCCCGCTCGACCTGCGGGATCACCGTCTCATCGAAGCCGTGCAGGCCCGGCCACGGGTTCTCGCCGGCAGCGAGCTTGGCCAGGAGGTTCTCGCGCAGTTCCTCCCGCACGCCGCGGGCGTGATGGCCGGCGGCGCGCAGTTGGCTGACGGTGGCGATATCGGGAGCGTCGGTCACCGTCTGACGCTAACCTGCGCGACTGGGAAGCGGGCGACGTGGCCGTCAGAAAACCGGAAAGAATGAACGTTCAACTGCGCTACACTTTTCTGATCGCCCGGCCGAGACGCCGGCCCTGCCGGCCCAGTCGACACTTCGGCTCGCCGGCTCCCATCCCCTCCATTCATCACCGGAGCCCACCTGTGTCAACAGCCACAACCCATCCGGCGCCGACCGACTATCCCGACAAGATCGACGGCGCCGTCCTGAAGATCGCGGGCGTCGTCGTTCTCGGCGCGATCATGTCGATTCTCGACATCACCGTCGTCAATGTCGCGCTGCCGACCCTCCAGCACACCTTCGCCAAGGGTGGGGAGGACCTGGCCTATTCGACCGTCGCGTGGACGGTCACCGCCTATACCCTCGCTCTCGCCGCCGTCATCCCGCTGACCGGCTGGGCGGCCGACCGCTTCGGCACCAAGCGCCTCTACATGATGGCGGTGGCCTTCTTCACGCTCGGCTCGGTGCTGTGCGCATCCGCCGGCTCGATCAACCAGTTGATCCTCTACCGGGTCCTGCAGGGCCTCGGCGGTGGTCTGCTGATGCCGCTGGGCATGACCATCATGACCCGCGCGGCCGGCCCGAACCGGATGGGCCGCCTGATGGCCATCCTCGGTGTGCCAATGCTGCTCGGCCCGATCCTCGGGCCGATCCTCGGTGGCTACCTCATCGATGCCGCGAGCTGGCACTGGATCTTCCTGATCAACCTGCCGCTCGGTCTGATCGCCTTGGCGTATGCCGCGTGGGCGCTGCCCAAGGACCGCCCGGTCCCGAGCGAGTCCTTCGACTTCCTCGGCATGCTGATGATGAGCCCCGGTCTGGCGATGTTCCTTTACGGCATCTCCTCCATCCCGGGTGAGGGCACCTTCTTCTCCGCCAAGGTCATGGGCTGGGGTAGCGCCGGTCTGGCCCTGCTGGTGGCCTTCGTGATCTACAGCTTCAAGCCCGAACACCCGCTGCTCGACTTCCGCCTGTTCAAGAACAAGAACCTCACCGTCGCCGTCATCACCATGTTCATCTTCGCGGCGGCCTTCTTCGGCGGCTTGCTGCTGGTGCCGACCTACTTCCAGAACGTCCGGCACGAGGACGCCTTGCACGCTGGCCTGTTGGTGGCACCGCAGGGCATCGGCGCGATGCTGACCATGCCGATCGCCGGCGCGCTCGCCGACAAGATGCCGGTCGGGCGGATCGTCCCCTTCGGTCTGGTGGCCATCATCAGCGGGATGTTCTTGCTTTCGCGGGTCGACGGCACCACATCCTACTGGGGCTACATCATCCCGGTGCTCTTCCTCATGGGCCTGGGCATGGGCGCGACGATGATGCCGATCATGACCTCGGCCATCAAGACGCTGACGGCCCACCAGGTCGCCCGCGGTTCGACGCTGATCAACATCGCCCAGCAGATCGCCAGCTCCGTCGGCGTCGCCATCATGTCGGTGGTCCTGACCAACGGCCTGACCAATGACAAACTTGTCTCCCAGGCCGGCGCCTTCGCCGAGGCCAGCAAGGGCGTCACCGACCCGGCCAAGCTGCAGACCATCCTGGCCCAGTTTCCGTTGGTCGGCGAGTATTTCGCCAAGGCCGGTGGAGACATGGCCGCCGGTGGTGCGGCCCTGAGCAGCGCCGTCGCCGACGCGATGGGCAAGGTCTTCGGCCACAGCTTCCTGGTGGCGGCCTTCCTGGTGCTGCTGACGCTCATCCCCGCGTGGTTCCTGCCGCGCAAGCAAGAGGAGAGCCACCTGCTCGACGACGAGGACGCTCCTGCGACCCCGATTCTCATGCACTGACGCGTCTGCGTCCACGGAGCCGGCCCGGCGCGCACGCCCCGGGCCGGCTTTGTGCTGCCACCAGTCAGCACAGGCTGGGTGACGTTGGGGTAGGTTGCACCCTGCTGTAGGACACCTAAAGTCTGCTAGCAGAAGTTAGGAACGGGGGGCCCGTGCGCTGGTTGGGTGTCGCCCGCAAGCGCGTGCGCACCCATCTCGCTGCGCTCGCCGCCGTGTGGGCGACGCTGTTGATCTCGTTGCTCGTCCTGGGCTCCCTGCAGCTGTTCGCGCTCGTCATCGGCGACGCCAGCGCTCGGGGGGTGCTGGAGAGCGCTGACCCGGCGGCGCGCACCATCGCGGTCAACGCCTCGATCAAGGCCGGCACGCTGCCAGCGCGCCGGGCGGAAGTCACGGCCGCCATCGCCGGGATTCCCGGCGCTCGCCTCTATGAGGCCGACACCGCCGTCGCGCGGGGCATCGAGGGCCGAGGTCCCCAAGATCGTGCGGTCCTTGCCGACCTGCCCGCCCTCACCTCGCTCGCCCGGCTCGACGTCGGCGCTTGGCCCACCCCACCGGCCGCCGGCCGGCCCGTCGAGGCCGTCGTCCCGACAGCGACCGCGCACGCCGCGGGCTGGCAGGTCGGGCAGGAGTTGCGACTACCGAGCCTGATCGACGCATCCGCTGCCCCAGTCCAGGTGCGGATCTCGGGCACCTTCACACCGCGCGACCGATCCGACCCGACCTGGCTCGACGCGCCGCTCGCGCTGGCGGGTGTCGGCAAGGGTGACTTCACGGCATACGGGCCGCTGGTGCTCGCGCCGGGCGCCTTCGACGGCGACCTCGGCGCCGGGGCGAGCGGCGCCTGGCGG
This sequence comes from Nostocoides vanveenii, assembly GCF_039531165.1. NCBI lineage: Bacteria > Bacillati > Actinomycetota > Actinomycetes > Micrococcales > Intrasporangiaceae > Nostocoides > Nostocoides vanveenii. Next base: position 40,550 of record NZ_BAAAPN010000003.1, read on the forward strand.
GTGACCATCCCTTGGCAGCAGATGTCGACAGGCGATGTCCGGCGCTTCCAGGCCGCCCTGGGGCCGGCGCTGGAGAAGTTGCGCGCGAACAGCCATCTGCGCGTCGCCACGGGGCTCGACCGGCTGCTCGCGACCTCCGACCTGACCGCCAACCGCGTCCGGATCGCCCTGCTGACCCCCACCGTGCTCCTCATGCTCCTCGGCGGCACGGCCCTCGCGCTGGCCAGCGTGCAACTGTCCACTCTTCGCACGTCCGAGACCGCCCTCCTGCGCTCCCGGGGTGCCTCCGCCAGACAGATCCTCGCGCTGGCGGGTCTCGAGGCCGGCATAATCGTCGGCTCCTCCCTGCTCGCGACGCTGCTCCTCGCCCCCGCTCTTGTGCAGCCGCTCGCCGGCGCGACCGGGCTGCTCGCCACCGGCACGCGCGTCCGGGACGGCCTGACCACACCGAGCGTGTGGGTCACGATGGCCGTATCGGCCGCCCTCGGCGCCCTGATCATGGTCGCGACGGCAATCCGCGGGGGCCGCTTGCGCACTGAAGGCGCCCAGAGTGCGCGCATGCAGCGATTGGCCCGATTCGCCGGCTCCGGGCTCGACCTCGCCCTGATCGCCCTCGGCGTGCTCGGGGTGCTGCAGCTGCGGCGGTATGACGCCGCGGCCGCCAAGCTCGACCCCCTCACCATCGCGGCCCCCGCGTTGTTTATTAGTGGCCTCGCCGTGGTCGCCCTGCGCGTGATCCCGTATGCCGCGCGGCTCGCCTCCCGGATCGGCTCCCGGTCCGCGGGCCTCGGGTTGGCCTGGGGCGCTTGGCAGGTCGCGCGGCGGATCGCGGGGCAAGGCGTCGCGATCCTCCTCCTGCTGCTCGCGATGGCCATGGGCACCCTGGCGCTCGGTCAGCAGCGCACCCTCAGCGCCGCATTGTCCGACCAGAGCGACTTTGCTGCCGGCGCGCCCGTTGTCGTCGAACTCGGGCCGGCGGCCCGGCTGGCGTCCCCGTCCACCAGGACGGCCGAGCTGGCTGGTGGCGCGGACCGGTCAATGGCGGTCTACCGGACCACCAGCTATCTGCCCGGTTCCACCGCCGCGACCAGTGTGCTTGCCGTGGACACCCGCGCGCCCGGGGTCCCCCTGCCGATGCGGCCGGATATCGCCCGGGGCCGGTCGTGGGCGGATCTGTTCGCCGCCGTGCGAACGGATCCGCTTGGGATCCCCGTCCCGGCGGGCGCTGCGAGGTTCGATGTGTCCATGCGGGTGTCCTCGTTCAGCGCGTTCGGCGCCGATCGGGGTGCGCTCGTGGCGGTGTTGGCACGTCCCGATGGCAGCCGCGTCGACGCGGAACTCGGGATGATTGGGCTAGGCCGGGTGCGCGCCGATCTCGATCTCGGGCCGCTCGACCTGCCCACTGGGACTCACCTGCTCGGGATGACCATTAGCCCAGATGTCCCCTGGCCGCTCGGAAACGATGCGCTCAGCCAGGCGCAGGTTAATGATGTCGTTTTCGCATTCGATGGCACGGCGGTGGCGCACGGCGACAAACCCCAGCTGAGTTGGGGCAGCGGGGTGCTCATCCTGGGCCCGCGTCTTCGCTCAGCGCCGATCCCGGTGGTGATGACCGACGCGGCGGCTGCCCACGCCAAGCTCAAGATCGGCTCGACCGGGACCCTACCGCTGCTCCTCGGTGCCCGGCCGGTCAAACTCATGGGGACCGTAGCCGCCTTGCCGACTGGGTCGCCGGACCCTACCTTGGGCGTGCTCGCCGATCTCGCAGCAGTCAACGATGCGCTCTTTTTTCCGCCGTCGGCGGGCGTCGACCCCAATCCCGCCGCACTCGACCCCCAGTCCTATTGGCTGGCTCCGTCCGACCCGGCACAGGCGGCTGCCCAGCTCACGGGCGAGAAGGGCCTGGTCTCCGCGGTGACCACGCGCGAGGAGATCCTCGCCGAACGTCGAGCAGGCGCGGTCAACGCCGGTATGCGGTGGGCCATGCGCCTGGTCACCGCCGCCGCCGCCGTGCTCGCCCTGCTGGGCTTTGCCGCCACCACCGCCGCGTTGGGGGCCACCCGGGCCCACGACTGCGCGGTGCTCGCCGCGCTCGGGATGCCGCCGAAGGGGATCCGCCGCGTCTTGGTCCTCGAACGACTCACCGTGGTCGTCGTCACGGTCGTCACCGGTCTCGCGCTCGGCCTGGCCGGTTCCGGCCTCATCGTCCCGCTCCTCGTCGGCGCTGACGGGCACCCGCAGATTCCGCCCATCCGGCTGGTGCTCGACCTGCCCGCCGTCCTGCTCTTCGCCACGGCGATGATCACGGCGCTCAGTGTGGTCGCGGCGCTGGTCGTCAGCCGCATCGTGCGCGATATCTCAGCCCAGCTGCGGGAGGGGGAGCGATGAGTCGTCCCCTCGGCCTGACGACCCTGTGGCGCCGCCACCTGCGCCGGCGTGGCCCGGCGCTTCTGCTCGCCCTGCTGTGCGCCCTGACCACGGCCTTTGTGGTGGCCGCACCGAGACTGCAGGACACGGCATACGACAAGGGGGTGGGCGAGGCGATCGAGCGCTTCCCGCGCGGCATGCGCGAACTCGTCCTGACCTACCGCAACCCGGGGAGTCTGCAGTTCGGCGGCGACATCTCATCGATGCCGTTGCGCGAGCCGGTCCCGCCGACGGGTCACGCCAGGGTCATCGACCAAACACTCGGCCCAGCCAGCCGCTTCCTCCGCCCGACCTCCATTTCGGTGACGACCGACCAGAAGTCGCTGCGCGGGCCGGGAAGGTCACCGACCGGGGACAACCGGCAGGCTCTGGTGCGGATCCAGGACGGGTTCGATGCGCACGTCCGGTATGACGCGGGCGGTCCGCCACCGACGGCGACCGAGACCAAGGTGCTCATCGAGGACGATGTGGCCACTGACTACATCGACCTCAAGTGGCGTACGCCGATCATTCCGGTGGCGATGCCGGCGAGTTTCGCGCGGGCGTGGGGCGTGGGCGTGGGCGACCGGTTCACCTTGACGGATATTCAGTCCAGACGACTCGGGACGCCAGAGATCATCGTCGAACTCGCCGGGACTTATACCGCGATCGATCCGCGAGATCCCCTCTGGGACAACGATCGCAGCATGATCGACGGTGCTGTCTACCCCTCGCCGGAGGGCGGCAGCATCCAGCAGGTCACCTTCATGACCTCGAACGCCAACTACGGCCCGCTGGGCTCCGCGCTGGGGCCGATGCCCGCTGACTTCGTGATGCCGGATCAGTCGAGGACCGCTGTCGGGGTCATCCACGAGTGGCGATATGGCATCGAGCCTGGTGCCATGACCCGGGAGAGCCTGCAGGAGGTGCTCGACGGCATCACGGCTCTGCGCTCCGATGTGGACCTCTTCGGCAATGAACGCCCCACACTCAACACCGGCCTGCCGGCCATCGCCGATTTCTACCACCACGCGGTGACGGTCACGGCCGCCCTGTCGCTCTTCCCGGTCGTCGGCTTGCTCGCGCTGTCCGGGTTGGTGGTGGGACTCGCCGCCTATGTGCTCATCGCTCGGCGCACCGACGCCTTGCGATTGCTACGCACTCGCGGCGCCGGAACCCTCCAACTCGCGGGGCTGAGCGCGGGTGAGGCAATCTGGTGGCCGCTGTTCGCTGTCCCCCTCGCGGCTGCGGCCGTCCTACGGACGGTCTCCGGCGTCTCGCCCCGCTGGTCGATCGCGCTCGCGGTGACACCGCTCCTCGTCGTGGCACTCGTCGCCGTGGCCACGGGCGTGCGAGCCGCGCGGTCGGCCGGGCGCCCGATGCCGGTGGGGGCCACGGGCGCGGCGCGCCGAGTGGTCCTGGAACTCTTCATTCTCGCTGGCGCGTACTTCTCGGTTTCCACGGTGCGCAGCCGCGGGGACGCCGTTCGCGCCGGCCAGTCCGACTGGTATGCCGCCCTCGCCCCAGTGCTGCTCGCGCTCGCCGTGGCCGTCGTGGTGCTGCGGATCTATCCCTGGCCGGTGCGGCTGGCTGCGGCGTTCGCTCGGCGGGGCCGCTCCTTGCTCGGCTTCGTCGGGCTCACCGGCGCGGCGCGTGAGCGGGGCGCGGCCCTGGTGCCCTTGGTGGCGCTCGTCGTCGCGACCGCGATCGCCGGCTTCCTGACCACGGTGACGCACTCGATCGGTGAGGCGAGGGGGCTGGCCGGCTATCGAGAGGTCGGTTCGGACGTGCGGATCGATGCGGTGCGCGTCGACCCGGAGGAGCTCACCGTGTTGGCCGCCCGGCCGGGCGTGAGCGCGGCGGTGCCGGCCTACCGTGAGGTCGGTGCCCAGGTGACCGGAGTGGCGGGCAGTGGCGTGCGAACGGCGACGCTCATCGCGACGGATCTGACGGCATACGCGAAATCCGTTGCGGGCACGCCGGATTCCTTCACCGTGCCAGCGCTCCCCGCCGCAGACGGTGGGGTGCTGCCGGCGATCGTGAGCGCGCCGCTCCAGGCCGACCGCATCACCGTCAAGATCGCCGGGGAACTGCGCAATATCAAGGTCGTGGCCGTCGATCCGGGGCTCAATCGCGACAGTGCGACCTCGACCGCGCCGGTGGTGGCCCTCGACTTCGCGTCACTGAAGGCGATCCAGGGCGGGGTGCAGGCCAATACCGTCTTCCTCCGCGCCGACCGCGCCGCCGCCGACGCGCTGACGGCCACGCCGCCGACGAAGCTGTCACAGAAGGTCGTTGACCGCTACGCCCTCGAGGCGGCGACGCGCACCGGCGCCCTGCCGACGCTGGTGCGGCTGATCGCGTTGCTCGCCACGATCGGGGCGCTCGGCCTGGCCGCGCTCTCGATCTTCGTGTTGCTGACCTTGACTCGAGCGCGTCGGGAGTTCATCGCGGTCCGGCTGCGGACGATGGGCCTGCCGAGCCGCGGCAGCTGGCGACTCGGGGCAGTCGAGGTGCTGCCGCTGGTGGTCGCCGGGGTCGCCCCCGGCCTGGCGATCGGGTTGTTCCTCCCGCGCCTGATGTCGGATGTGCTCGACCTGGGGCCCTACACCGGGGGGGCTGCGCGTCCCCCGCTCCTGCCGTCGTATGCCGCCGCTGCCGCGATCGTGCTCGCCACGCTCGTCCTGGCCGCCCTTGCGGTCGCCGTCGACGCGCGCCGGGCGCGGCGCACCAGACTTGCCGAACACCTGCGAGCAGGAGGGTCCTGATGACGGCCGACACGATGGTCACCGAGCCCGAGATCGTCTGCGACAACCTCGTGCGGATATTCAAGTCCGAGGGCATCGAAGTGGTCGCCCTTCAGGGGCTCGATCTGGTCGTGCCCAAGGGCGAGTTGATGGCGCTGGTCGGGGCATCCGGATCGGGGAAGTCGACTCTGCTGAATGTCTTGTCCGGCTTGGACATCCCGAGTGCGGGGCTGGCGAAGGTCGCGGGCAAGGACCTGCTCTCGATGTCTGGACGCGACCGGGTGGTCTATCGCCGCGAGACCGTCGGCTTCCTCTTCCAGCAGGCGAGCGCCAATCTGTTCCCCTATCTGACGGCGGTCGAGAACATCCAGGTGCCGATGGCCCTGGACGGGCGCAAGCGATCCGAGCGGCACCCGCGCGCGATGGAGTTGCTGGACATGCTCGGCATCCCCGAGTGCGCGGACCGCGGCTTGACCCAGCTGTCCGGCGGTCAGCAGCAGCGGGTCGCGCTCGGCGTCGCGCTCGCCAATTCGCCTCGGGTCCTGCTCGCTGACGAGCCGACCGGCGAGTTGGACACGCAGAGTTCCGACGAGGTCTTCGCCGCGATCCAACGGGCCAATGCGGCCTATGGCACGACCGTCGTGGTCGTCACGCACGATCCCTTGGTCAGTGAGCATGTGCAGCGGACGGTCGGTATCCGCGACGGTCGCACCTCCTCGGAAGTGGTGCGGCGCGGGGAAATCGACGAGCACGGCAATGAGTTCGTGGTGGCCGAGGAATATGCCGTCCTCGACCGGGCCGGGCGCTTGCAGCTGCCCCGAGAGTTCACGACGGCCCTGGACATGAAGGATCGGGTGCGGCTGGACCTCGAGGCCGATCACATCGGTGTCTGGCCGGACGGGTCCCGGCGGGCACGGGAGCAGGAGGTGGCTGGCGATGAATGAGGCGTTCGCGAACGACGTGCGTGGGCCGCAAGGTGCGGTCGACATCGCGGGGCGGGGCACGGCATACGTGCAGGTGCGAGGGTTGGTGCGGACCTTCGGATCGGGCGCCACGGCCGTGACGGCCCTGCACGGCATCGATCTGGAGGTGTGGGCCGGTGAGTTCGTCGCGGTGAAGGGACGTTCGGGGTCGGGCAAGACGACCTTGCTGAACATCCTCGGCGGGCTGGATCGGGCGGATGGCGGGACGGTCTTCGTCGACGGGCACGAGGTGACGGCCATGAGCGATGCCGATGTGCTGCGGATGCGGCGCGAGCGGGTGGCCTACGTCTTCCAGGGGTTCGGGCTCCTGCCGATCCTGACCGCGCGCGAAAATGTCGGAGTTCCGTTGCGGCTGAAGAAGGTTGCGCCCGCCGAGCGCGAGCGTCGGGTCGTCGAAGTCTTGGAGCGCGTCGGCCTGGGTGCGCACCTGAATCAGACACCGGCCGAGCTCTCGGGTGGTCAGCAGCAGCGGGTCGGGCTGGCACGCGCGCTGGTCGCGGACCCCGGGCTATTGCTCGCCGACGAGCCGACCGGGCAGTTGGACTCGGGCACGGCGCGCGAAATCATGCAGTTGATCGCCGAACTTGTCCGCGACATCGGGATGACGGCTATCGTCACCACCCACGACCCGGTCTTGCTCTCGGTCGCCGATCGCGTGATCGAGATCGCCGACGGGCGCATTGTCGGCGGGTTCGAGGAGCCGGGCATTTAATCTGAACCAGTCGCCGACGACGGCGGCCGGACTGGGAGAGGTGGCGTGACCACGGTGGCCATCGCGTATGTGGCATTGGGCGATTCGTATGCTGCCGGGGTCGGCGGGGGCCCCAGTCACGGAGCCTGCTGGCGCGCCGACGCCGGCTATCCAGTGCTCGTCGGGCGGCGGCTTGGGCTGCCGGTGGCCTACAACGCGTGCCTCGGCGCGACGATCGCCGACGTGCTCGCGCATCATCTGGACGCGCTCGGTCCGCAGACCTCCCACGTGTCGATCACGGTGGGCGGCAACGACATTGGCTTCGTGCCCGTGCTCATCGCGGCCGCCGAGCCGGCCTGGATGTCCAACTCTGACACGGCGATCGATGCCGCGCTGATCACCATGCGGCGATCGCTGCCCGGCCGGCTGGACGGGCTTTTCGCCGAGGTCACGCGCCGGGCTCCGGGGGCGCAGGTCGTGGTCTCGGGCTATCCGGCGCTCTTCATGGGCGAGGACTGCAGCCCGTTCACCTTCTTCTCGGCGCACGAGATGACGCGTCTGAACGACGCGGCCGACGAGCTGCGCTCGATCATCGCCGCGGCCACCCGCCGGGCCGGTTTCGGGCTGGCGCGCGTCGCGTCGAGCTTTGTCGGGCACGCCGTGTGCTCGTACGCGGAGTGGATCAACGGAGTGTCCTGGCCGGTCGAGGCGTCCTTCCACCCGAATGCCCTCGGGCACAAGGCGTATGCCGACCTGGTCCTGCGCGCCTTCGGCGTGGCGGCTGGGCCGGGCGATCTCGAGCCGGGGCCCGAGGCCGCGCCCGGAGACCTGGCGGAGCCGGCAGGGCGGGAGTCGGAGGTGATCGAAGGGCCGTGCATCCCGGGGTCGGCGCCGACCTTCGCGCTGCCCGATCTGCTGAGCGCGCGCAGCCTGGCCGGCGCGCGCAGCTTCGGACTCGACCCCGCGGAAGTGGCGCGCCTGGCGACCGTGCTGCACGAGAACGCGGAGCCCGGGATGCGGTCGGCCCCAGCGGCCCAAGCGGCAGCCGCGCGGCTGCGAGAGCTGGACCGCCAGGCCGCCGCCGCCCGGGGCGTCGCGGGCATGGCGTGAGCAGTGGGTCGAGCGCGACGCACCGCCGCCAACTTCCGCTCGCCACTCGGTCGCTGCCATTCTCGGGCGGTGGGCGATGACTGACGAGGCGGGACAGGTGGGCATTGTGGATCCGGCGGAGGAGGCGTTCGCCCAGGCAGGGGAACGCCTGTATGCAGCGCCACTGACCGAGTTCATGGCCACGCGCACGGAACTGGTCGCGGCGGCCAGGGCGGCGAAGGACCGGCCGCTGGCCACACGCATCGGCAAGCTGCGCAAGCCGAGCGTGGCGGCGGGGCTGGTCAATCACGTGGTCCGTGCGCACCCGGAGTTGGTCGAACAGGTGCGCAGCGTCGGCGCGCAGCTGCGGGCGGCGCAAGCCAATCTGCACGGCACCGCCATCTCCGCCCTGCGACCGGCTCGCGATGGTGTCATTGCGGAGCTTCTTGCTGCTGCCGAGGCCGTCGCTCGGGCCGGCGACGCTCCGCTGACCTCGGCCGCACGCGACGAGATCCGTGACACCGTGATTGCGGCGCTGGCCAGCGAGGAGGCGACCGAGGCGATGGCGTCGGGGGCGCTGACCCGCACGTTGGCCTACTCCGGATTCGGCGAGGTTGACCTGGACGACGCGGTCGTCGAGGGCTTCCGGCTGCCGGCGCCCAAGCTCGTGCTCCTCCGGCCACCGAGGCAGCCCGAGCCCGACCGCGCCTCCCTCGACGAGCCGGTTGCTGCGCGGGCCCGTGAGCAGGTTGAGCCAGAGCTGGACGCACCGGCCACGACCCCGGAGCCGGATGGGCCAGACCCGGCGCCCCCTGCGACGGGCCGTCCGGAGCGCTCTGCGGTCGAGGATCCCCTGGCGGCGCTCACCCGCGGTCTGGGGAGGGCAACTCCCACCGACACCGCCGAAGTCTCGGCCGAAACCGCAGATGCGCCGTCGCCCGGACCGCGGGAATCGCTGTCTTCTTCTGCCCGGGCGTCGACCCGGGCGGCCGAGGACGATGACGACGCGGACCCGGAGGCGCTGATCGAGGCGGCGGCGCAGGCCTACGCTGAGGCGGCCGGGCGGGTCGCGCAAGCGAAAGCCGCTGTGGCGCAAGCCAGCCGTGAACTCAATGCGTCCAAGGTCCGGGCTGACGACCTGCGCGCCCAGCTGGCCGCCACCGAGGCCGAACTGGCCGACCTCTTCGCTCGTGACGCCCAGGCGCGCGAGGCCGTCACCCAGGCCGTCCAGGCCCGCCTGGCTGCCGCGGAGTTGCTCGCCAGGCGGGAGGCGCAGGCCTGATGCCCACCGACCCTCGCCGGCTGCGTGGCCACGCGCCGCTGCTCGATGCTTGGCTCGCCTTCCAGGAGAAGCCGATTCGGCCGTTCACGATTCCCGGCCACAAGCAACGGCTCGACCTCGTCGGTGACGTCGTCGCCGGCGACGTGCCCCTCTACGCCGGCCTCGACTCGATGAAGCTCACGCGCGGGGTGCTCGCCGACGCGGAACGTCGGGCCGCGGCTGCCTGGGGCGTCGACCATGCCCGCTTCTCGGTCGGCGGATCCACCCACGGCAACCAAACCGTGGCGCTCGCCGTCGCCAGCCCGGGCGACACCGTCGTCGTCGGGCGCACCGCCCATCGGTCGATGGTCCTGGCGCTCGTGCTCGCAGGTCTCAAACCGCGCTGGGTGAGCCCGCCCGTCGACTCGACGACTGGGCTCCCACTCGGTATCGCCGTCACAGACCTCGATCGAGCCTGTCGCCAAAGTCCAACTCCCACAGCGATTTTCCTCACTGACCCGTCCTATGTCGGAACTCTCGGCGAGGTCGAGGCGTGGGCCGGCGTCGCGCATGCCCACGGCATACCACTGGTTGTCGACGCGGCCTGGGCGGCACACTTCGGCTTCCACCCCGACGTGCCGGGCCATGCCCTAGCGCGTGGCGCGGACGCCGTGGTGACGTCCGCGCACAAGTTGCTACCGGCCTACAGTCAGGGCGCGATCGTGCTCGCCCGTGGCGAACGCGTCGACCTCGACCGACTGGATGCGGCGTTCGAGGCGACGCACACGACCAGCCCGGCCGGCTCGATTCTCGCCTCGATCGACGCGAGTCGCGCTCTGTTGCAACGCGATGGCGCAGAGCTGCTCGGCGCCACCCTCGACGCCGTCCGGTCCCTCCGGCGCCGCCTGCAAGCCGTCCCGGGCCTCGTCGTGCTCGACGGCCCCGCCGTGGATCCGCTCAAGGTCACCCTCGTCCTCGGCGGCACCGGCGCCGACGGCAACGCGGTCGAGGCCGACCTCATGGCTTCCGGTATGCCGGTGGAGTTGGCCGACCGGGACACGCTTGTCGCGCTCGTCTCGCTCGCGGACACCGCGGACACCGCGGACACCGCGGAAACGCTTGGCGCGCTTGGCGATTCGCTGATCGAGAGCATTGCACGCCACCGCGGCCCGGCGCGTCTGGCCGTCACCGCGGCCGCGTACGCCGTGACCCCGGAGCAGGCGGTCGCCCCACGCGACGCCTTCTTCGCCGAGCGCGAGGCCCTCCCGCTCGGGGCCACTGAGGGGAGGGTGAGCGCCGAGCTCGTCGCGCCCTACCCGCCCGGCATCCCCGTGCTGGCGCCTGGCGAGCGCGTGACCCGCAGCGTGCTGGACGCCCTGGCGAGCGCCCGCGCGTCGGGCATCCGGATCGCCTATGCCGCCGACCCGACGCTATCCACCCTGCTCTGCCTGCGCGACGGCTGACCGGCAAGTCAGCCGATCAAATCCACCGCCTCGTAGTCGCCCACGCGCGCGGCCAGCGCGGCCAGGTGCTGCCGTGTGTCGCCATACGAGTGCTCGATGGCCGTCAGCCGAGCGGTGAGATGACCCACGGCATACTCCGCCGTCACGCCGATCCCGCCGTGCAACTGAATGGCCTCCTGCCCGATGTGCCGGCCGGCCTTGCCGACAACGACTTTCAGACGGTCGATCGTCGCCGCATCGTCGGGGTCGGCAGCGAGCGTCATCGCCGCGAATTGCACGGTGCTGCGCGCGAGTTCGAGGGAGGTGTACATGTCCGCGGCGCGCTGCGTCAGCGTCTGAAAGCGCGCCAGAGGCACCCCGAACTGCTTGCGGGTCTTCAGGTACTCCACCGTCATCGTCAAGGCCGTGTCCATCGCGCCGAGGGCCTCGGCGCACAGCGTCAGCGTGCCCAGATTGACTGCGCGCGCCACGGCGGCCGCCTCGGCGCCCTTGAGCCGCCGCGCGGCGACACCCGCCAGGTCCAACCGTGCCCCGCAGAGGGCGGGGGACTCGATCACGAAGACAGCGACGCCGTCCGCATCGCGAGCCGACGTGACCACGGCGTCGGCCGCCGCGCCACACGGGATCGGCTCGCGGACGCCGGTCAGGCGGTCGCCGTCCGCCATCACGCTCGCGGGTTCCAGTGACCACGCCCGATTGGGCTCATAGAGCGCGGGCACCACGAAAGAGTCTCCGGCACAAAGCGATCCGAGGAGTTCGCCGCCGTCCCGGCTAGCGGCTAAGAGGGATCCCGCCACCATCGCCTCGGCGTATGCCGTGCGGATGCCGGCGCGCCCGAGCTCGCTCGCGACGATCATCACCTCGACCGGGCTCGCGCCCATGCCCCCGGATGCCTCGGGGAAGGGCAGCCCAAGGGCGCCCAGTTCGGCCAGGGCCGACCACAGCGCCGGGTCGTGCGGCGCGTCGCCGGGCACGGGTTCCGTGCGGCCGCGGGTGGCCAACTCGCGCACCGCGTCGCGCAAGGACTCCTGCTCATCGGTGAATGCGAAAATCATTGCGGCTCAGCCCTTCAATCCGAGAATGGCGCTGGCGATGACCCCGCGTTGGACCTCATTGGACCCGCCGTAGATCGATGCCTTGCGATAATTCAGATATACCGGAGCCGTATGCCGTGCCCACTCCGGCACCGCACCGTCGTCCTCGCCGGACCACACCACCGACATCGGCCCGGCGATGTCGACCATCAGCTCCAGCACGTCCTGCTGGACCTGGCTGCCGCGCAGCTTCAAGATCGAGGACGCCGGGTCGGGCTTGCCGCCGTGCGAGTTGGCGGCGACTCGCAGCACGGTCAGTTCGAGTGCCATCAGATCGCATTCGAGCTCCGCGATTCGCGCGGCCATCAGCGGATCGTCCAGGAGCGTTCCTGATCCGGAGGCCACGGTCGCGGCCCGCGCCTTGGCATCGGCGAGCTTGCGCTTGATCCAACCCACCGGAGCGACGCCGACCCGCTCGTTGCCGAGCAGGAACTTCGCATAGTCCCAACCGCGATTCTCTTCTCCGACAAGCTGATCGGCGGGCACGCGGACGTTGTCGAAGAAGACCTCGTTGACCTCATAGCCGCCGTCGATCAACTGGATCGGCCGCACCGTGATGCCCGGGCTGGTCATGTCGATGAGCAGCATCGAGATGCCCTGTTGGGGCTTGGCCGCCGCGGGATCGGTGCGGACGAGCGCGAAGATCCAATCGGCATACTGGCCTAGGGTCGTCCACGTCTTCTGGCCGTTGACGAGAAATTCATCGCCGTCGCGGACGGCGGTCGTGCGCAGCGAGGCGAGGTCGGAGCCGGCCTCGGGCTCGGAGAAGCCCTGACACCACCAGATGTCCAGCGACGCCGTCGGCGCCAGGAATCGCTCCTTCATCTCCTGGCTGCCGAAGGCCGCAATGACCGGCCCGATCATATTTGCGTTGAAGGCGAGAGGCGCGGGCACGTGAGCCGCGGCCATCTCGTCGAGCCAGATGTAGCGCTGCAGGTCGCTCCACTCCTTGCCGCCCCACTCGACCGGCCAGCCCGGCACGGCCAGCCCGTGCTCGTGCTGGATCCGGTGGGCCTGCGCGAAGTCCTCCTTGGTCAACTCCGCACCCACTGCGACCTTGTCGCGGATGTCCTGGGGGATTTTCGTGGTGAAGAATTCGCGCATCTCCGCGCGGAATTGCGCGTCGTCCGCGCTGAGCTCACGCTCCATCGAGTGCCTCCGTCAGTGGTGCCGCCCTGTGAATCTGACTCCATTCAACCCGGCCGGGCCGCCGCCGCCGCGGCGGGGTGCCTATGACCTTGGCACCAGCCGGCAGCCGAGGCATCGGTGGGGGTGACCGCTGTCGGAGGGCGCGAGTATGGTCGGATTCCTGACCGGTCATCGGGCCGGTCACCGATCACCACTGGTGAAAGGACGTGGTCATCGATGTCGGTGAACAACGAGGGCGAGGCACCCGCCGAGAAGTCCGATTTCGTGTCGGTCTCGCGCGTGCTCGATCATTCGGTCGCGAATGTCTGGGGTGCCTTGATGGCCCGGCACGGCGCAGAAGCTCTCCTTGGTGAGGGCGGCGAGCTCGGCACGAAGGGCAGCAGTTGGCGGGCCAGCGACGGCACCTTCGGGGTGACGCGCAGCTTCCATCCCCAGGAGCAGATCCGCTTCTCCTGGCACGCGGATGATGCTGCCCCGGCGACCTTGGTCGATGTGCATCTCGTCCCGGCCGACGACGCGCGGACCAGCCTGGAGATCCGCCACGAGCACCTCGACGACGGTGCCGATCGTGACGGGTTGGCCGCCCATTGGGAGGCCGCCCTCGATCGACTGGACGCGATGTCCTTGTGAGCCGACGGGGCCGGCGATCGGCCGGCCCGGTCAGCTCGCCAGCCGGTCCAGTGTGACCGCCTTGGCGGCGCCGTGCTCGAGTTCGGCCAGCTGGGCAAGGTAGAGCTCGGCGCAGGCGAGGGCATCCTGCAGGGCGTCGTGCGCGGCATACGTGGGCAATCCGAAGCGTTCGCGCACCGTCCATAGGCGCAGTTCGCCCGGCTGCGGTTCCCGCTGCCAGCCGCCCGGGAGGGCTCGTCGGGCCAGTTCCATGGTGTCCACCGTGCGCAGCGGCAACTCCAGCCCGTATGCCGTTCGGCACGCCGCCCCGAGGAAGCCCACCTCGATCGGTGCGTGGTGAGCGAGCAGCACGCGGCCGGTGAGGGCGGTCGCCAGGGCGTCGACGGCCTCCCGCGCGCTGACGCCCGCGGCGACCAGGTCGTCCGTCAGGCCGTGAATCGTCGCGCTGACGCCGACTTCGGCCCCGGCTTTGGGACGCACATGGATCCGTCGAGCCCCCTCGAGGCGGATCGTGTGCCCGTCCACGGGCACAAAACCGATGCTGAGCAACTGATCACGGGCGGGATCGAAACCGGTGGTCTCGACGTCCACCGCCAGCAGCCGCAACGCGCTCGCCGCGGTCGCACCGGACGGCAGACCGGCCCGCGCAAACTCGCCGACCGGGCTCGCGACCCCGGCGAGTCGGCCAAGGGCCTTCTCGGGCCCCCGGCGCAGGCCGAGCCAGGCCACGGTCAGCCCAGCTTCCCGGTGCCATAGGCGACACCGAGGGTGGACTGGGCGGACCGGACGATCGCGAAGGCCTCTCGCAAGTGGCGCTTGTCGAACGAACTGAGCTCGTCGGGGGAGAGCCGGTTGTCGGGCGCCTGCCCGGCGCGCACCCGCGCCGCCTGGTGACGGAAGCGGACATACGAGATGAACTCGAAGGCATCGCGCAGATCGGCACCGCGCCCGGCGTCCATCCGCCCGGCCGCGACGGCGGCGGCGAGCCGCTCGTCGGTGTTCTGCGCCGGGCTGCCCACGGCCAGCCCGTGCACGCGGGCCAGATCCACCACCGCACCGATACCGCCGCGCTTGATGTCCAAGGTGTCTCGGTGGGCACCCTCCTTGGCCAGCACGAAGCCGCGGAAGAAGCCGATCGGCGGCTCGTTCAGCACGGCCGCGCCCGCGAGGTGGGCGAGGAAGCGGGCCGAGGTGGGAGCCTGCGTGCGCACCTGCTCGGCCAACTCGGCATACAGCGAGGCATCGCCAGCGACCGGGCGCATGTCGAAGAAGATGCTCGCCCGGAGGATCGCCTCCGGCACGGGTGCGGTCATCCAGTCGGTGAAGACTTTGCGCCACTTTTTCAGGCGGAGGCGGCAGTTCGGGTTGGTGGCCATGACGTCGCCGGCACACGTGGGATAGCCCGCCTCGACGAGGGCATTGCTGACCAGCCTCGCCAGTTCGGCGAAGTACTCCTTGTCCGCCGATGTGGCCGCGTCATCGATGATCAGCGCATTGTCCTGGTCGGCCGCCAGGGCCTGCTCCATGCGTGCTCGCGAGCCCAGCGTCACCCAGCAATAGGGCACCGGCGGGGCGCCGAGCCTGGCCTCCGCGAGGGCGATCAGCCGCCGCTCGATGGCGTCGCCGACGGTGGTAACGATCCGCCCCATGTCGGCGGCGCTGGCGTCCTGCGCCACGAGCGACTCCACCACGGACGGCAACCGCGCCGCGATCTTGGCGATCGCCGCGCCGCTCTCCTGCTTGGCGATGTCGCCGGCGAGATAGACGGGGTTGGCATGTTCGAGGCGCATCAAGTCGGTGGTCGTCACCACCCCCAGCGCCCGGCCGTCTTCGACCAGCGGCAGATGATGGATGCGGCGGCCGACCATCTCCAGCAACGCCTCGAAGGCCAGACCGTCCGCGCGGGCCGTCACCGGCTCGGTCGTCATCACGGCGCTGACCGGGCCCGCGGGATCGAGACCGACGGCGAGCACCCGGTTGCGCAGGTCGCGGTCGGTCACGATGCCGGCCAACCGCTCGCCGTCCATGACCAGCAGCGAGGAGATGCCGGCTTCAGCCATCACCGCGGCCGCCTGCCGGATCGTGGCGTCGAGGCCGACCGTCACCGGCTCGCGCTTGACCATGTCGCGCAGGCGGGTCTTGAGCACGGCGCTGCCGGAGCTCGAGGCCTGCTGGAGAGCGACCGCTCCGGCCATCCGCCGCGCGCGCTGGGAGTCGAAGAACTCCTCGAAGCCGGGCGCATTGCTGCACAGCTCGGCGAAGGTCGCGGCGTCCATGACCAGCGCCAGCGTGTCCTCGATGGCGACCACGCTGAAGGTCGACGGGTTGCCGCCGAGCAGGGTGGTCGACCCGAAGCACGTCCCGACCTCGCCCCGGTCGACGAGGGTGCCGACGGCATCGTGCATGTCGACGGCCCCCGACCGCACGATGAACAGGTGCAGGTTGTCGCGGCCCGGGACCATGATCGCGGTCCCGCGCCGGAAGTACTCGACGCGCAGCCGGCGCACCAGCCGCTCCACGGCGCCTGGCGCCATCGACTCGAAGGGTGGGTGAGCGAGCAGGAAGTCGCGGATCTCGGCGAGCTCCACATCGAGGGCCATGAGTCCATGGTGGCAAACTCGCTGCGGAATGGCGTGGCGCCCCCGCCGGTGCGGGCGTAGGTTGTCGGGGCCATGTTGCTTCGACTGATCCGCTCGCACCTGCGGCCGTATGCCGTGCCGGTCGCCGTCATCTTTGTGCTCCAGTTCGTTGCGACCCTGAGCAGCCTCTACCTGCCGTCGTTGAACGGCCAGATCATCGACCAGGGCGTCGTGCCCGGGGACATCGCCTACATCCTGCGCACCGGCGCGATCATGCTCGCGGTCTCCATCGTCAACATCGTCGCGACGATCGGCGTCGCCTGGGCGGCAGCGACCGCGTCGGCGGGGGTGGCGCGCGACCTGCGCCGCGAGGTCTTCGAACGCGTCGGCCGCTTCTCGGCCCAGGAGTTGTCGAGCTTCGGGGCGCCGACGCTGATCTCGCGCAACACCAATGACGTCATGCAGGTTCAGACGCTGCTCAACATGGGCCTGATGTTCATGGTGTCGATCCCGATCATGATGGTCGGCGGCATCATCATGGCGCTGCGCGAGGACGTCGGTCTCTCCTGGCTGGTCGCCGTCGCCGTGCCGCTGCTCGGGGTCATCGTCGGGTCCATCGTCGTTCGGATGCTGCCGTGGTTCCGGCGCATGCAGGAGTCGGTCGACGCGGTCAATCGCATTCTGCGCGAACAGATCACCGGCATTCGGGTGGTGCGCGCCTTTGTGCGCGAGCGCCACGAGGAGGCGCGGTTCGACGACGCCAACACGACCTATACCGGCACGGCGCTCGCGGTCGGCCGGCTCTTTTCGATGGTCTTCCCGCTGGTCATGCTCGTCTTCAATGGGGCCAGCGTGGCGGTGCTCTGGTTCGGCGCGCACCGCGTCGACAACGGTCAGATGGAGGTCGGCGCGCTCACGGCCTTCATGACCTATCTGATGCAGATCCTGATGTCGGTGATGTTCGGGGTGATGATGTCGATGATGATCCCCCGCGCGAGCGTCTCGGCGGGCCGCATCACCGAGGTTCTCGATGCCGTCCCGACGATCGTGGACCCGCCCGCGCCGATCCCGATCGACCCGGAGCCTGAGCTGGCTGCTGAAGATGACGCGTCGGTCGATCCGGTGGCTGAGACGGGCGCGCCACCGCCGCCCATCGGCGTGGAGTTCCGCGGCGTCAGCTTCAGCTACCCCGGTGCCGACCACCCCGTCCTGACCGGTGTCTCCTTCGTTGCCGAGCCGGGCCGGACGACCGCGGTCATCGGCTCGACCGGTGCCGGCAAGACCACGCTCGTCTCGCTGGTTGCCCGCCTCTACGACGTCACCGAGGGCGCGGTCCTCGTCGGCGGGCTCGACGTGCGCGATGTCGCCCAGGAGGATCTCTGGCGTCATCTCGGCCTGGTCCCGCAGAAGCCTTTCCTCTTCAGCGGCACCGTCGCGAGCAACCTGCGCTATGGCGATGCCGACGCAACTGACGAGCAACTCTGGGAGGCGCTGCGCATCGCCCAAGCGGCGGACTTCGTCCGAGCCATGCCGGGCGGACTCGACGCGCCGATCGCCCAAGGGGGCACGAACGTCTCCGGCGGGCAGCGCCAGCGCCTCGCGATCGCCCGAGCACTCGTGCGGCGGCCCGCGATCTACCTCTTCGACGACTCCTTCTCGGCGCTCGACCTCGCCACCGACGCCCGCCTGCGCGCTGCGCTGCGCTCCGTCACCCACGATGCCGCGGTCATCGTTGTCGCGCAACGCGTTTCGACAATCATCTCGGCGGATCAGATCATCGTCTTAGAGGACGGGATGATCGTCGGGAGCGGGCAGCATACGGAATTGATCGAGACCTGCCCGACGTATGCCGAAATCGTGGCGTCCCAGGCCGTCATGGAGGACGCCGCATGAGCGACGTCATCAAGTCGGAGGAGGAGAAGGCCGCCGATGCGCGGCGCGGCCCGGCAGGAGCCGCCCAGCGCAGCGGCCCGCCGCACATGCGGATGGGCCAGCCGGCCGAGAAGTCGAAGAACTTCTTGCCCTCGGCCAAGCGCCTCCTCGGTATCTTGCGCCCCCAGCGCACGCTCGTCTGGGCGGCCATGGCCTTCGCCGTCGTCTCGGTCTGCCTCTCGGCGGTCGGGCCCAAGATTCTCGGCCGAGCCACCGACCTGATCTTCGCCGGCCTCTTCGGGCGGCAGATCCCCGCGAACCTCACGGTCGAGCAGTTCGCGACCATGCTCCGAGCCCGGGGTGAGGACAAGGTCGCCACCATGGTCGAGGCGATGGATCACGTCATCCCGGGGCAGGGCGTCGATTTCGGCGCGGTGGCTCGGGTGCTCCTGCTTGCGCTCGGGTTCTATGCCGTCGCCAGCCTGCTCAGCTGGGCCCAGGCGCGGATCATCGTCGAGGTCGTCAACGGCAGCGTCTACCGGCTGCGGCGGCAGGTCGAGGAGAAACTCGGGCGACTTCCGTTGTCCTACTTCGACTCTCAGCCGCGCGGGGAGTTGCTCAGCCGGGTCACCAACGACATCGACAATATTGCCCAGAGCCTGCAACAGACCCTCAGCCAGCTGATCACCTCCCTGCTGACCGTCATCGCGATGCTGGCGATGATGGTCTGGGTCTCGCCCCTTCTCTCCTTGCTCGCGCTGGCGACGATCCCGCTGTCCATCGGCGTCACGGCCGTGATCGGCAAGCGCTCACAACGATATTTCGTCCAACAGTGGAAGAGCACCGGAGAGGTCAACTCGATCGTCGAAGAGACCTTCACCGGCCACGGCCTGGTCAAGGTCTTCGGCCGTCAGGACGAGGTCGGCGCCCGCTTCGCGGAGAAGAACGACGCGCTGCGCGACGCCGGCTTCGGCGCCCAGTTCGTCAGCGGCCTGATCATGCCGATGATGATGTTCGTCGGGAACCTCAACTATGTGGCGATCGCCGTCGTTGGCGGTGTCCGCGTCGCGAACGGCTCGATGAGCATCGGCGACGTCCAGGCCTTCATCCAATATTCGCGCCAGTTCACCCAGCCGCTGACGCAGGTGGCGTCGATGGCCAACCTGATGCAAAGCGGAGTCGCTTCTGCGGAGCGGGTTTTCGAGGTGCTCGATGCTCCCGAGCAGGAGCCGGACCCCGCCGATCCGGTCCGGGTGGACGACCCGCGCGGCCGCGTCGCCTTCGAGGACGTCAGCTTCGCGTATGCCGCGGACCGCCCCCTCATCGAGCACCTCGATCTCGTCGTCGAGCCGGGTCAAACGGTGGCAATCGTCGGTCCGACCGGCGCGGGCAAGACCACCCTGGTCAACCTCATCATGCGGTTCTACGAACTCGACGGCGGCCGGATCACCCTCGACGGCGTCGACATCACCGAGATGACGCGCGACAACCTGCGCAGCGAGATCGGGATGGTTTTGCAGGACACCTGGCTCTTCGCCGGCACCATCCGCGACAACATCGCCTATGGGAAGCCGGGGGCCACGGAAGGGGAGGTGCTCGCGGCCGCCCAAGCGACCTACGTCGATCGCTTCGTGCACTCGCTGCCGGACGGCTACGACACCCTGCTTGACTCCGAGGCGAGCAATATCAGCGCAGGGGAGAAGCAGTTGCTCACGATCGCGCGGGCGTTCATCTCCGACCCCGCGCTGCTGATCCTCGATGAGGCGACGTCATCGGTCGACACCCGCACCGAGTTGCTCGTCCAACACGCGATGGCCGCCTTGCGCAGTGACCGGACCAGCTTCGTCATCGCCCACCGGCTCTCCACGATCCGCGACGCCGACCTGATACTGGTGATGGAGGACGGCCGGATCGTGGAGCAGGGCGGTCACGCCGACCTGCTGGCTGCCGGGGGACCTTTCGCCCGCCTGTATGCCGCGCAGTTCGCCGGCGCCATGGCCGAGGCCGAAGCGGGCTAGCCTCGAGCCATGGCCGGCTGCCTTCCGCAACAATCGCGCCTGGACTGTCCGTGACGACTGCCGGTCAGGGCTCGCGGGCGCACCCGGCCTATCGGCAACCGGGCATACTGGCCTTGGTCGCAGCGGGGGGCGCGGCCGGCACGCTGGCGCGCGCGCTGGTGGAGCAGCTCTTCCCCGCCCGGGCGGGGCAGTGGCCGTGGGCCACCTTCGTTATCAACGTCACCGGGGCCTTCCTTCTCGGGCTATTGCTGCAGACCCTCGCGCTCGGCGGCCCGGACACGGGGTGGCGGCGTTCGGCTCGCCTTGGCCT
This sequence comes from Nostocoides vanveenii, assembly GCF_039531165.1. Lineage (NCBI taxonomy): Bacteria > Bacillati > Actinomycetota > Actinomycetes > Micrococcales > Intrasporangiaceae > Nostocoides > Nostocoides vanveenii. The sequence continues at coordinate 60,842 of NZ_BAAAPN010000003.1, forward strand.
GGGGACGGGGGTGTTGGGTGGCTTCACGACCTATAGCACCTTCGCCGTCGAGACCATTCGGTCACCGGCTCTCCTCGCCATCACGTATGCCGTGGCGACCGTCCTTCTCGGCGGGCTCGCGGCGGCGGCCGGAATGCGGGTCGCGCAGCGGCGGGCTCGGCCAGGCGGGGTGGCCGCGGGATGAGTCTGCTGCTGGTGTGCGTGGCCGGCGGGCTGGGGGCCATTGCGCGGTTCACCGTCGACGGGCTGATCTGTCGGCACCGGCGTGGCGCCCTACCGCTGGGCACCCTGGTGATCAACATCGGTGGCTCTTTCCTTCTCGGCTTGGTCACCGGACTGGCGGTGCGGCATGCGGGCTTCCCAGCGGCAGTGGAAAGCGCTGTGGGGACGGGGTTTTGCGGTGGATTCACGACCTTCAGCACCGCCTCGGTCGACGTGCTAAGCCTGTGGGAGGCCGACGGTCCGCGGCCGGGGATCACGTATGCCGTGCTCACCCTCGCCGGGTCCGTGCTCGGCGCCGCCTTGGGCTGGTGGGCCGGCTCGATCGGCTGATGGCGGCCGTGTTTTGCCGGGTGCTACCGACCGGCGCACAACGGGCCGAGCGCTCCACACCTCTGCCCAAGGCCAACCCCTGCACGGACCGGCGATGGCCGGCTGCCCGTGCCTGGGCCAGCCGAGCGTCAGCCGGCGAGCCAGGCTCCGAAGGCGTCGAAGGAATAGGGCCGGCCCAGGAAGGCGGCGACCAGGTCGGCCGCATCGCGCGAGCCGCCGGGGGCGAGCACGTGGTCCCGATAGCGGCCGGCAACCCGAGTGTCGAAAAGCGCGGCGGGGTCGAAAGCCGTGAAGAGATCCTTGGCGATGACCAGGCTCCACATATAGGTGTAGTAGCCCGAGCCATAGCCGTCCAGATGCCCGAAGGAGGCCTGGAAGTGGGTGTCCGGGAGGCGGGCATACGCGTCATACGTCCGCTGCAGCTCCGCGACGCGCGCCGTGTGATCGGCCGGCCGCTCGAGGTGGAGATAGTAGGACGTCGCCGCATAGAACATCTGGGTGCCGGCCTGCAGTCCCTTGCCGAACTCGTGCGCCTCCACCATCCGCGCCACCAGATCCGCCGGTATGGGCGTGCCCTCGGCATCGCGGGCAAAAGTCGCCAGCACTCCCGCGTCCCACGCCCATTGCTCCAGCAGCTGCGAGGGGGCTTCGACGAAATCCCACTCGGTGGCCACGCCGCTGAATCGCACCCACTGCTGATCGCCGCCGAGCACGTGATGGATCAAGTGGCCGAACTCGTGGAAGAGGGTCACAACGTCCTGATGCTCCATCAACCCGCGCGAGAAATTGCAGACCAGCGCACCCTCGGGCAGGTTCCGACTCGAGACCCCCGAGACGAGATCAAATTGCGCAGCGTGCTTGAACTTCCCCTCTCGCGGATGGAGGTCGAGATAGATCCGGCCGATCGGCGCCTGGTCGCGCAGGACGTCGTAGGCGGTGACGTCGGGGTGCCAGACGGGCGCGTCGGGCCGCTCGGCATACGTGATCCCGAAGAGCCGGCCGGTCACATCGAGTAGCCCGGCCCGCACCGCGGCGAAGTCGAAGTAGCCGCGCACCGCCGCCGCATCCACGTCGAATCGTTCGCGCCGCACGAGCTCGAGGACGTAGGCGGAATCGGCGCTCGTGATCGACTCGATCGCGGCGTCATCGCGCTGGGCACGCTCGAGAAGCAGGGCGAGCTCGCGCTGGGCCGGAGCGTGTGCCAGGCCGGCGATCCGGTCGATGAACGCGCCGATGGCGCCGCCCGAGCCGATCATCTTGACTTCGGCGTCGTAGTCCGGCCAGTTCGGATAGTCCAACAGCCCGGCCAGCTCGGCGCGCAGATCGAGGATCTCGTGCAGGACGGCGTCGTTCTGCGGCCACGCGCGGTTGTTGAAGGCGCTGACCAATTCCTGCCGCGCCGCCCGGTCGTGGGCGAAGGTGCGGAACGGAATGACGTCGGGATAGTCGGTGGTGATCGTCACCAGGCCCTCGGCGTCGACGGGATGCGCGTCGATGAAGTCCTGCGGCAGCCCGGCGAGCCGATCGGGGGCGACGCGGATCGATCGCACGTCATCGCGGATGGCGCGTCCGAAGTCCTGGCCGAGTTCGGTCAGCCGCTCGCTGATCGCGGCCAGCCGCGTCCGCGTGGCCTCGTCCCGGTCGACGCCGGCACGCCGGAAATCCCGAAGCGTACGCCGCAGCACCCGCTCTGCGACGGCGTCCAGGCCGTCGGTGTCGAGCGCGGCGAGCACGTCGAAAAGCTCGCGATCGAGCGCCCGGCCGGTCAGGAAGCGTGCGATCTCGACGGTGCCGTCCTCCGCGGCCGTCCGGACACCAAGGTCTGGGTGGACCTGCGCGATCAGGCCCGCGGCACCACTGGCGTGCGCGATGGCGATGTCGCCGTCATTCCATAGAGCGAGAGTCTCGGCCGTCGTGCGCGGTGTGCCGTCCTTGAGGCGCTCGACGATCAAGCGCGCGGTCGCCAGGCTGGCGCCGACGCGCTCACGGACATACGGCTCCCACGCGGCCTGGTCGGCGGGCAGGGACTCAGGCTCGATAGACACGCCCGCAACCGTAACCCGAGCGCGCGCTCAACCCCTGTCCCTAAACTCTGCTAGCAGCGTTTAGGTCACGTCCGGCACGGTAGACCCTGCTGCAGGACGCCTAACCTGTACTGGGCGGGGTCGCAGGGGGCCGGTTGGGTTTCATGCCCGGCCGCCCGAGGGTCAGCCAGACCAGCACCACCCACACCGCGAGCGCGGCCAGGGGCGCCACGTCGCGGCGCCACATCAGCGTCAACTCCTCGACGCGCGCGCTCATCCCAACCACCCGTCCAGGGACGTATGCCAGCGCGACCACCACCCCGCGCGCGATCCACGCGCGCGTCAGCACCGCCACGCCCCCAGCCGCGCCTTGCGAGCCGAGCGCGGCCGCGCCGGCCAGGAAGCCGGGCAGCAACGCCCAGGCCAGTTGGTCGTACCACGGCAAGACATAGGGAGCCCCAACCGCATAGGCGAACGACAGGGCCAGGGCGATGGATACCGCAGAGCCAGCGCCCACTGCGCGTGTCGACGCGGTCGCACCGCTGCCGACCGGTCCGGCGCCCGGCGTCGACGCGGTCGCACCGCTGCCGACCGGGCCGGCGCCTGGCGCACCGGCGTTGTCGGACCGCGCCCGGTCCAGCACCTGCCAGCACAACCCCGCGAGCACCACGCAGACCACCCCCGCGACCGCGAAGACCACGGACCGCCAGGTCGCATCGGCCAGGTGCCCGCCACCCCATTCATAGACCTTGCGCCAGGGCGTCGCCAGCGAGATCGAGCGCCGCGCCCGCCCCAGTTGGTCGTAGGCATGCGGGCCCGCCCACCATTGCAGGGGGGCAATCACGACGAGCAGGCCCACGGCGGCGGCGACGTAGCGTCCCACGGCGAGCATGCCCCAGAGGTCCCCTGCGACGACCGCGCCACGACCGCGAGGCCCCCCGGGCGCTCGTGCCGCGAGGACCCTGCGCTCGGAGCGAGCGTCGCGAAGCCATCCCATCCATAGAGCGACGAGGACCACCCCGGAGGTCACCTTGATCCCGATCGCCAGCCCCGCAGCCATACCGGCCGCGACCGCAGGGCGCCACCCCGCCCGGCGACCAGCCAACAGAGCCGCCACCATCAGGGGAGTGGCGAGCGTGTCGACATGGGCCCCCAGCACCCCGGTCCCGACCACCAGCGGATTCAGCGTCCACAGCACGTCGACGTGCCCGTGCGCGCCGGGGAACAGGCGCCTCAGCAGCCACCGAGTCGACAGCCAGGCCACCACGATCAGCCACTGCCACACCCAGACGACCTGCCGCAGGTTGTCGCCGCCGATCCACGCCGCCAGGACCTGCCCGAGCGTCGCCAGCGGCCCATAGATGCTCGGCGTCGTCTGCCAGGGCGGCTGCACCGCGCTGGTCACCGGATCGTGCCCGCCCGCCCACGCGATCGGCGACTCCGTCCACGGATCGCCCCCGTGCAGCGCGATCCGCCCATAGGCTGCGTAATTCGTATGATCGGCCGACCCGACCGGCATCGACACCAACGCCGCCGCGGCCACCACCATCACGAGTGCCGTGGGTACGGCGCGCGGCGCCCGTAGCCCGAGCCACAGACCCACCCCGCCCAGCACGTATGCCGTGCCCACCAGCGCCGTCGTCGCCCCCGATCCGAGGGCCCACGGCAGTGCTCCCGGCGCCCAGCCGCGCTGCCCCAGCCCCACTTTGGCGGCGCTGTCGCCGAGCAGTCCGGCCAGGATGAGTCCGGCGAGCGATAGGCCCGTCAGGCCGGGCTGGACCCACCGGCTGCGCCGCGCATCCGCTGCGGGCTGGAGTGGCGCCGGCATGACCGGCTAGTCGCCTCGGCCGGCCGCGCGCTGGTCGTCCCCGCTGCCGCCCTGGTTGTCGCCAGCGCCCCGGTTGTCCCCGCCGCCACCCTGGTTGTCGCCGCCGGCCGCGCGCTGGTCGTCCCCGCCGCCGCCCTGTTTGTCGCCGCCGGCATCGTGCTCGGCGCCTCCGGCCGCATCGGCGCCGCCCATTCCTGCGACGTTGCCGCGACCACCCGCGCGACCCCGGCGCCCAGCGGCGACGCGCGCGACATCGCGCATCTGCTTGCCGCGATGCAGCACGCCGGCCAGGTCAGTCCCGGTTGCCCGATGGGTGAACTCGACCGGCACCTCGACCACCCGGTGCCCGGCCGCCAGCACATCGAGGAGCATCCCGACCTCGACGCCCCAACCACTGGCCAGGGGCAGCGCCGAGGCGAGAGCGGGCCGGGTGATACACCGCATCCCGTTGAGGGGCTGAGCGAACTGGCGACCGGTGCGGGCCGCCACTGTCCGCTGCGCCAGGCGGACGACCCGCCCGCCACCCCCGGAGGAGTTCGCCCGCGGGATGTTGGCGACGGTCAGGTCGGCTTCACCGGCCAACACCGGCCCGATCAACGCAGCCAGATTCGCCGCACTCGCCCCGAGGTCGGCATCGACGAACAACACCGCCCGAGGAGCGAGCGGATCGTCGTGCGCCGCAGCGTATTTCGCGCCCGTCATCATGGCCGCTGCCTTGCCGTGATTGGACTCGTGCCGCACCACGCGCGCACCAGCCGCCTCGGCCAGCCGCGCGGTGGCGTCGCCGCTACCGTCGTCGACAACGATCACCAGATCGACATGCGGCAATCCGGCGGCCGCCGTCACCGTGGGGGCGATCCGCTCCGCCTCGTCCTTGGCAGGGATCACAACGGCGACGCTCATGGGGACTGGAGAGGTCATGGCAATCTCGATCAGCGCAGCGTGACCTGGCGGCTGATCAGGCCCGACCGAGCACCCCGCTCGGCCGCGGTGAGGGGGGCGCCGCCGAGGGCGGCGGCATACCGGCTGGTGAACGCACTGATCCCCTCTTCGTAGTCGGCGGCGGTCGTCCCGGCGGTCAGCTCCCATACGGGAATCAGCAAGCCGGCGGCACGGAAGGCGCCCAACAGGCGGGTACCCTCGCCGAGGGTCGCGGTCCCGGCCGCGGCGAGGCGAGCGAGCGCATTCGTGGCGTCGTCCTCGTCCTCGGCGAGCACGAGCCGGATGTGCGGGCGGTTGCCGAGCAGGCACCAGTAGGCCGCGGGCGCACCCGACATCTTCACGGTGGGGATCACCGAGTCGTTGGCCCGGGCCAGCGACTCCTGCGCATCGGCGTCGAGATCCTGGCCCTCGACCCAGAAGTCATAGCCCTCGTGCACGGTGACCGCGAACGCCGCGTCGCCCTCGACCAGGTCCTGCACGCGTGGAGAGTCGTCGGTCGCCAGCGGCACTTGTGCCAATGGCGTGCCCGGGGCGGCGGCGAGCGCCGCGACGATGGCGCTGCCGAGGTCGCGCGAGGCGTCCCCGGTGGACCCGCCGCCCTGCGTGGCGACGAGCACGGCGCCGTCCGCGCGCCGTAGCGCCGGCCAGGCCATCGGCAGCACCGTCGCGATCGTCACCACGGCCGGCCCGTCGGCGGGGGCGACGCCGGCCTTGAGAGCGACCGTGGCGGTAGCCGCCGGCAGGATCTCGGTCAGCGCGACCCAGTCCGCTTCTCCGGCCAGTCCGGCGAACGGCCGGCGCACATAGGCCGCGGGGCGTGGCCCCTTCGGTGTGGCGGCGTGCTTTTTCCGTGCTGCTTTACCCATGCAGGGGATCATGCCCGACGACGTGAGGGTCCGCCCAAACTCGCCCACACGGTGACGCTGTCCTTCTTCTCTGTGACGCCCCACTCGTGGGCGAAGGAACGGACGATCCGCAGGCCGCGACCGGACACCGCGAAGACCGCCTGGGGACGCGGTTTGGGCGAGGTGTGGCCCCCGCCATCGGTCACCTCGACTTCAACGACGCCATTGCGTTCGGTCCAGTGCACGCGAACCGTGTTGTCGTGCAGCGGCTTTGCGTGGCGCAGTGCATTGGACACGAGTTCCGAGACGACAACGGCGATCTCGTCCACGGTCTCGTCGTCGACGCCGCGCGCCTCGGAGTCGGCGACGACCGCAGCGCGCACCCGCGCCACGGACGAGGTCCTCCACGGGGCGCGGATGGTCCGCGCGTTGCCGACGCCGATCAGCCCGCCGAACTCATCCACCGCCGGCGGCTCCGGCGCCGTCTTGGCGGCTTTGGCCGCGACCCGCGGCGCCTTCGCCGCCTTGGCCGGCGCGGTTGCATCCGCGGTCGCCGGCTCCGCGGGCGGCGTCGTGCTGCTCGGCGCTGCTGCTTTGTCGCTGCGCGTCGACGTCTTCTCGGTGGTCACGGGTGTCCTTCTCGCTGGTTGTGCTGCCTCGCCGATACCGGCGGGCTGCACTGCGGGCGGACCACACTTTACGTGCGGCAATCGCCTAGCGGCGAAAGATCACCCCGTCGTCCAGGCGCCCCCGCCGGCGCAGGCGCGCGCGGTCGACGAGATAGTTCTGCGGGACGCGCCACGGCCCTGAGCTGCCCTGGCGCGGGATCAGTGACGCACCCCGCTGCACATAGCCAGCGGCGAAGTCGATGATCGGCCGGGTCGGCTCACCCGCCGGAGGCTCCTGCGGCCACACCTGCGCAAACCCGTGCCGCTCCATATAGTCCAGCAACCGGCAGACATAGCGCGAGACCAGGTCGACCTTCAACGTCCACGACGCATTCGTATACCCAAGTGCCAGAGCGAAATTCGGCACGCCCGAGAGCATGATCCCCTTGTATGACACCGTCGAGGGCAGGTCCACATCCACGCCATCGACCGCTAAAGCGGCGCCCCCGCCCGGCAGCAGCCGCAGGCCGGTCGCCGTCACCACGATGTCCGCCGGCAACTCCCGCCCACTCGCCAGCCGCACACCCGTCGGTGTGAAGGTCGCGATGGTGTCCGTGACCACCTCCGCGCGGCCGTCACCGATCGCGGTGAAGAGATCGCCATCGGGCACCAAGCACAGCCGCTGATCCCACGGGTCGTAGGCCGGGTTGAAGTGCTCGTCGACGGGATAGTCCGCAGGCAGCGCCTTCGCCGCCTCGCCGCGGATCAGCTTGCGGACCAAGCCCGGCGCTCGCCGGCTCGCCTGAAACAACCCCCAGGACATCAGGATGTGATTCCACCGGGTGAGGGCGTAGGCCGCCCGGTCCGGCAGCGCACGCCCGGCGAGCGTCGCGATGCGGTCCTGGCTCGGCATACTCAGGATGTAGGTGGGGGAGCGCTGCAGCATCGTGACCTTCGACGCGGTCGCGGCGAGTGCCGGCACCAGGGTGACGGATGTCGCACCGCTGCCGATGACGACCACGCGCTTGCCCGCGTGGTCGAGGTCCGCCGGCCAGAACTGGGGATGTACCACCTGGCCGCGGAACTCCTCGACCCCGGGGAACTCGGGCGCATGGCCCTGTTCGTAGTCGTAATACCCCGTGCAGGAATAGAGAAACTTCGCCGTGGTCAGGCGCACCGCGACACTGCCATCGGGTTGGCGGACCTCGGCAGACGCGGTCCAGCGCGATGTCACACTCGACCACTGCGCGCGAACAGCCTTGTGCCCGTAGTGAATATGGCGCTCCACGTCATACTCGGCCGCGGTCGCCCGGATGTAGTCGAGGATCTCCGGGCCACCGGCGAGCGCCTGGGTGCCTGCCCACGGGCGGAAGGCATAGCCGAGGGTGTACATATCGGAGTCCGAGCGCACTCCCGGGTAGCGAAACAGATCCCATGTCCCGCCCATCCGCTCGCGCATCTCGACGATGGCGTAGGACGTGCCGGGCAGCTCCCGGGTCAGATGACAAGCCGCTCCGATCCCTGACAGACCGGCGCCGATGATGAGGACATCGACCTCGAGAGGGTCCATGCCGTCATGTTACTAGGCGGTAGGAAAAGTCCGCGCCGTGCCCACTATGCCCCGTGAAACCGCTGCGCCCCCTTGGCTTGACCCGCCCGCTCCGCCCGAGACGCCGCGGCCGCCGGACCCCCAGGATGAGTCGGGCACCGATCCGACTCCCGAATCCTGAACCGCCAGGAATTCGTCGATCTCGCGTGCGGTCGGTGCGGTGGCCGGGCCGCGGCGGGTCACCTTGATCGCGCCCGCCGCGTTGGCGCGCCGGGCTGCGGTGACCCAGTCCAGGCCAGCCGTGCGGCCGGCGACCAGAACGCCGGTATGCGTGTCGCCCGCCCCATTGGTGTCGACCGGACGTTGCGGATAGCCGGGCAGCATCGTCGTCGCGCCGTCGACATGGACGACGCACCCCACCGGCCCGTCCCGCACGATGGCCACCCCACCGCTCGGCAGTCGACCGGCAACGGCCACAACGGAATCGGCGATCGCGCCGACGCCGACGAGCGCGCGCGCCTCGTCGGCATTGGACGTCCATACCGTCGTCTGCGCGAGCACGCGGTCCTGAACCGCCGGCTCCAACTCGCCGAACGTGGCCCCGGGATCGAGCACGACGACAACGCCCGCCGGCAGGGTGTCTAGCCATGCCAGCAGCGGGTCACGGGTCCGCCCCACGAGCGAGAAGCCGCTGATACACACCACGTCACCGGTCTCGGGCGCGCTGGTCTGCAGGCTCGCCACGCTGATCCGGCGCTCGGCGCTCTGCGTCGTGACGAAGGTCCGCTCCGCGCTCGGCTCGATCATCACGAAGCAGACACCCGTGTCGATTTCGGTGACGGCGGGCGCCGACCAGGTGATGCCCTCGCGCGTCAACGCGGCGCGCACCAGATCGCCATTGGGTCCGGTCCCGATGGCCCCGGCGTGGACGCACCGGGCGCCAGAGCGGGCGGCGGCGACGAGGATGTTCACGGCCCCGCCGGCATACAGATAGTGCGCGCCAGCCATGACATTGCCGCCGCGTTCGGGCAGGGCCGGCACCTCGACCACTTCGTCGATGAGCGCCTGGGCGGTGTGGATCACGCGCGGCTGCATGCGCGCATCTTGCCAGTGATCAGCCTCCGGACTTGCGCCGGAACATCTTCTGGTGCGCCTCGGGCCCGTGGGCATGGTCGACCTTGCCGTGGTCGTGCGAGTCGGAGACGTCGACCCCGGCCCCCGACTTCTTGCGCTCGAGCGCCTCGCGGAACTTGCGCTTCACGTCGTCGTCGGGCAGGGCGCGCTTGCCGGAGTCGTTAGCCATGCTCGCCATCCTCACACGCTCCCCTGGGCGACGCCCGCGGTTTTCCGCCGGATCGCCGTATGCCGTTTCCCCGCCCGCCGCGTGTCGGTCACCGATGCGGCCGCGTCCGGCGGGTAGAAAAGTACCGACCCGGCCACGTATGAGATGGCCGGGTCAAAGTATGTTCCGGGGCGGTTACCCCCGGGGGTTCCGCATCAAGGAACACGGCTCGGACCTCACGCGGGCATACGGGCAACGTTGGGGGTGCGCCCATCGGGCGCACCCGACCGACTTGCCGATGCAAAGGAGCACCGTGCCGACCGTGACCATCCACCCCACGGGTGAGGTGATCTATCTCGAACCGGAGGAGACCGTGCTCTACGGCCTCTACCGTGCGGGCTACGCCTACGCCGTCGGGTGCCGGCGCGGCGGCTGTGCGATCGGCAAGGTCGACTGCCGCGAGGGAGAGTTCCACTACAACCGGCCCGTCGCCGACACGGTCATCACCGATGCGGAGCGCACCAACGGGACCTGCCTGTCGTGCCGGGCCGTGCCCGAGAGCGACATCACGATCGAGATGCGCGGCGAAAAACTTCGCCGCGTCAATCCCGTTCTTCGTCAGATCAACGAGAAGGCGCGGCTGCGGGCAGCAGCCCTAGCAGCCGAGCGTTCTCACCTGACCGGCACCACCACCAAGGAGGAACTGCAATGGCTGTCATGCGCATGGGATACGTGCACGCGCGCGTCACCGACCTCGCCGAGGCGAAGAACCACTACGCCAACACCTTGGGCCTCTACGAGACCCTGGCCGAGGACGGGAAGGTCTACTACAAGGCCTGGGACGAGTGGGATCACCACTCGGTCGTCCTGGAGGAGGGCGGCGTCGGTGTCGTCAAGTTCGGCTTCAAGGTCGAATACGAATCCGACATCGACCTGATCGAGAAGAAGGCCCAAGACTTCGGCCTCACCGTCGAGCGGATGAGCAAGGGCGAGAACCCCGAGGTCAGCGACGGGATCCGCTTCATCGCCCCGTCAGAGCACGTCTTCGAGGTCTACCACGGCCAGACGCTCATCGGCACCGAGGTCGGCACCCACAATCCGGACGCCTTCCCCCGTCACCTCGTCGGGGTCGGCGTGCCCGCGCGGGACCACGCGCTGATCCTCGCCGAGGACGTGCGGACGATGGAAAATATGTTCGGCGCGGTCTTCGACTTCTTCCCCACCGAGCGCGTCCAGACCGACCTCGAGGACAAGGATGCCCACTTCATCGCCTCGTGGATGACGGCCAACAACCAGATCCACCAGATCGCCGTGCTCGAAGGTCCGCAGGCCAAGTTTCACCACTTCGCCTTCAAGCTCGGCGACTGGACCGAGGTCGGACGGGCCGGCGACATCTTCGCCATGGACGACGTCCCGATCGACATCGGCCCGACCCGCCACGGCATCACCCGCGGCCAGACGATCTACTTCTTCGACCCGTCCGGCAACCGCAACGAGGTCTTCGCCGGCGGCTACCCGGCCTATCGCGACCGGCCGATCAACAAGTGGACGCCCGACCAGATCGCTAAGGGCACCTTCTACCACGCCCGCGAACTCAACGAGCGCTTCACCTCCGTCTACACCTGATCGGACGCGCAACTCCCGGTGGCGGCGTCACGGACAGCCGCGTCGCCACCGGTCGATCCGTGCTGCCCGCCACCCGCCGAGAGGAGCCGACCCGTCATGTCCGACGCTTTCACCGTCACCGCCGCGACCTTGACGTATGCCGGCGCCCGCCGCGCGCTTGATGCCGCCCTGGCCGCGGCCGCGGAGATCGGCGGCGCCTTCAATATCGCGGTCACCGATGCGGCCGGCCGGCCGCTCGCCTTCGCCCGGATGGACGGGGCGTTCGCCGCCTCCGGTCCGATCGCCGCGGACAAGGCCTGGACGGTGGCCAACTTCGGCGGTCTCGCCTCGGATGCGCGCTATGCCGCGATCGCCGCCGAGCCGGATGTGCGCGACGGGATCCTCGCGCAACCCCGGGTCGCCGCCTTCCCCGGCGGGGTCGGCATCGTCGTCGACGGCCACCTGGTCGGCGCGATCGGCGCCTCCGGTGGCTCGGCCGCGCAGGACAAGCTGGTGTCCGCGGCCGGGGCGGCGGCCGTCGACGGGGTCGGCTGACCCCTTCCACTTCTCCTGCCGCTCGCGCACGTCATGAGCGAATCCTTCGTCGTCACCGTCGAACCCCTCGGGCGCCAAGTCGTCTACCGAGGCGACCAGACGATCCTCGACGCGTGCCTGCGCGCCGGCGTCTGGCTGCCGCATTCGTGCACCCACGGCACGTGCGCGACCTGCAAGTCCGAGGTGCTCGACGGCGACGTCGACCACAGCGATGCCTCGAGTTTCGCGCTCATGGACTTCGAGCGCGACGAGGGCAAGCTGCTCACCTGCTGCGCCACGCCGCGCTCAGATGTGACGATCGAGGCCGAAATCGACATCGACGAGGACATCGAGATGGCCCCCGTCGAGGACTACCTCGGCACCCTGGTCGAGAAGAGCGAGATCGCGAAGGACACCCTTCGCCTGATGGTCGAGCTCGTCCGCGACATCGCCTTCAACGCCGGCCAGTACATGAAGTTCACGGTGCCCGCGTCGCAGTCCGGAGCCGCCGTCGACCGCACCTGGTCGATCGGCTCGCCCCCCGCGGACTCGCGTCGGCTGGAGTTCCACGTCCGCATGGTGCCCGGCGGGCGTGGGACGGCAGGCTGGGTCTTCGACGGCCTCGCCGTCGGCGACACCTTCTCGATGAGCGGCCCGTATGGTCGTTTCGTCCTCCACACCGGCGAGGACAACCACACCATCATGGTCGCCGGCGGCACGGGGCTGGCCCCGATCAAAGCGATGCTGCGGCACGGGCTGAAGCACGCGGCATACGGCGGCGAGATGAGCCTCTATCAGGGCGGCCGCAGTCGCGAATGGCTGGATGACGTGGACTACTTCACCGCTCTCGCAAGAGAATTCGAGCAGTTCACCTACCGTCCGTGCCTGTCCGAGGAGACCGCGGAGGAGGTGGCGGCCGACGGGGGCGACCCGACGGCATACGCCTATGGGATGGTCACCGACGTCATCGCCGCCGATCACGCCAGCCTGTCCGGCTGCAAGGGCTACCTCTGCGGGCCACCGCTCATGGTCGAGGCCGCGCTGAAAACGCTGATGTCCAAGCGGCTCTTCCCGCGCGACATCTATCGCGAGGAGTTCTTCAACGCCGGCGACAAGGCCGCCGGCCTCAACAGCCCGCTCATCAAGCGCTGACCCGACGGGCCACCGTGTCTCGGCGTCACGTGGCGAACGGGTTCTGGACGGTCACGCCGCGCACGATCAGGCCGTCCTGCAGGTCCTCACTGTAGAGCGTCGCACACCCCGCGAGTCGCGCCGTCTCGATGATCATGGCGTCCCAGATCGAGACCTGGTGCGAGGTCGAGGTCTCGGCGGCCCGGACGACGAGCTCCGCATCGGCCGGCACGACCTCGAGATCCGCGAGTGACGTCAACGCCTTCAGGGCGATGTCGGTCGGCAGCGAGGGCGAGAACGTGCGGGTCACGACCGAATAGAACTCGAGGAGGACCTGGGTGCTGATCACCGCGTCGGGATGATCGCGCATCAAGCGACGGGCAACCGCTTGCTTCGCCGGTTCAGCGTTGTCGAAGGCATAGACCACCACGTTGGTGTCGAAGAAGTCAGCCACGGTGCAACTCGTCGCGCGTCCACGCCCTTCCGTCGGGGCCGCTGCGAGCGGTGGACGCTTCGGCGATCGTGAGCACCCGCGCCATCTTCTCGTCGGCCTCGCCGGCATCGGCATAGCGACGCAGAGCCTGGGCGAGGTAGGCGTTGACCGACTCGTTCCGCTCGAGCGCCCGCAGGCGCGCACGCTTGAGGGTCGCGTCGTCCACCGTAATCGTGAGATTGGCCATGCAGCGGTGTAGCGCGGAATCCGTGTAGCACGGGGTGATAGACAACGGGCTGAAGGTCGGTGTCGTCGGCGAGGACGACACCGAAGGGTGCCGCCAGGACCTCGTAGCCCGCGGGGATGGCCTGGCCGAGCGCGCCCGCACCTGGGAGAACCGCATACGGTTGGTGATCGATGCGCACTCCCACGAGCACCTACCGACTCCAGATCACTGAGGACTTCGACCTGCGCGCGGCCGCGGGCATCCTCGGCTACCTGCACGACCTCGGCGTCGACTGGGTCTATCTCTCGCCGCTGCTGGCCAGCGAGTCCGGCAGCGAGCACGGGTATGACGTCGCCGACCACAGCGCCGTCGACCCGGCGCGCGGTCGCTCCTCCGGCCTCTCGGCGCTCTCGGCGGAGGCGCGCCGGCTCGGTATGGGCGTGCTCGTCGACATCGTGCCTAATCACGTCGGCATCGCCCAGCCGTGGCAGAACACCTGGTGGTGGCACGTGCTCACGCACGGCCAGGAGAGCCCGTATGCCGCGGCCTTCGACATCGACTGGCCGTTCGGCAACGGCCGGGTGCGGATCCCCGTCGTCGGCGACGACGACCTGCGCGCGGATGGCACCATTGCCGGGCTGCGGGTCGAGGCGGGGGAGCTGCACTACCACGACCAGCGCTTCCCGCTGGCTCCCGGAACGGTCGGGCCGCTGGACGACAACGCCGACGCCGTGCACGGCCGCCAGCACTACGAGCTCGTCTCGTGGCGGCACGCCGACGACGAGTTGAACTACCGTCGCTTCTTCGCGGTCAACACCCTCGTCGCAATCCGCGTCGAGGACCCCGAGTGGTTCGCGAAGTCGCACGAGGAGGTCGGGCGTTGGTTCGCCGACGGGCTCGTCGACGGGCTGCGGATCGACCATCCCGATGGGCTCGCCGACCCCGGCAAGTATCTCGACGATCTAGCCGTGCTGACCGACGGTGCGTATGTGCTTGTCGAGAAGATCCTGGAGCCGGGCGAGACCCTGCCGCACCAGTGGGCGACCGCCGGCACAACCGGGTATGACGCGCTCGCCCTGATCGATCGCCTCCTCACTGATCCCGCCGGCGAGTCCGGCCTGACCGCCCTCGAGACCGAACTCCGCGGGGTGGCGCTCGACTGGCAGGCGCTCACCCATGGCACGAAACGCGTTGTCGCGGAAGGGATCCTGCACTCCGAAGTCCGCCGCATCGTCCGGGATCTGTGGCCCTTGCTGGAGGCCCTCGATCCGCTCGACCCGGCCGTCATCGAGGACGCGATCGCCGAGTTGCTGGCTGCCTTCCCGGTCTATCGCTCCTACCTCCCGCTCGGGCGCGAGCACGTCGACCAGGCCTTCGCCACGGCGCTGACGAGGCGGCCCGATCTGGCCGCCGCCTTCGATGCCCTTGCCCCGCTGCTCGGCGACGGCGCGGCCGCCGGGACTCAGCGCTTCCAGCAGACCTCGGGCATGGTGATGGCCAAGGGAGTCGAGGACTGCGCCTTCTATCGGACCTCGCGGCTGAGCAGCCTGACCGAGGTCGGGGGCGATCCGTCCTTCTTTGCGCTCGCGCCCAAAGACTTTCACGACGCCATGGCGATTCGGCAGGCCGAGTGGCCGGTGGCCATGACGACGGCGACCACGCACGACACCAAGCGCGGCGAGGACGTGCGCGCCCGAATCGCCGTGCTCGCGGAGGTGCCGGAGCGGTGGAGCGCATGGCTCTCCCGGTTGCTCGACCTCGCACCCGTGCCCGACCGGTCCTTCGGCAACCTGCTTTGGCAGGCGATCATCGGGGCCTGGCCCGCCTCCCGCGAGCGCCTGCACGCGTATGCCGTCAAGGCCATGCGCGAGGCCGGCGATCGCACCGCCTGGACCGCGGTCGACGCGGACTACGAGGCGGCCGTCCAGGCAGCTATCGACGCGGCATACGACAATCCCGAGGTGGCCGCCGTGGTGGCCGAGATCCTCGATGCCGCTGTCGATGCGGGCTGGTCGAATGCCTTGTCCGCCAAGCTGATCGGCCTGACAATCCCGGGCGTGCCGGACGTCTATCAGGGCGCTGAGCTGTGGGAGCAGTCGCTGGTCGATCCCGATAACCGGCGCCCCGTCGACTACGCCATGCGACGCGCCGCGCTCGCTGACCTCGGCCCCGGCACCGCACGCCGGCCCTCAGGTCTCGATGATCTCGGCGTCGCCAAACTGCTGGTCACTTTGCGCGCCCTGACCGCCCGGCGCGACGAGGGGGAGCGATTCACGGCATACGCCCCGGTAGCGGTGCAGGGCGACGCGGCCGATCACGTGGTCGCCTTCGATCGCGGTGGCGCGGTGACGCTCGCGACCCGACTGCCCGTGGGGCTGTCGGCGCGCGGCGGCTGGGGCGATACCACGATCGCGCTGGCCCCCGGCCGCTGGCGGGATGCCTTCACCGGAACGATTCTGGAGGCCGACGACGCCGGCGTCGCCGTGGGCGAGGTTCTCGCCGCGCTGCCTGTCGCTCTCCTGCTTCGCCTGCCCGAGCAGCCTTCTGCCAGAGGCCAATTCGATGTGTGGGCGCCGGTTGCGCAGCAGGTCGACCTCGTCGTCGCCGACGAGAGCATGCCGATGCGGCGCGGCCCGGGCGACTGGTGGTCGCCGGTCCGGGCGGTCCCGGTGCCCGCCGAGGGCGTCGACTATGGCTACCGCCTTGACGGCACCGAGGAGATCCTGCCCGATCCGCGATCGCGGTGGCTGCCCAGCGGCGTGCATGCGCGCTCGCGGACCTGGGATGCGTCGACTTTCGTGTGGACCGATCAGGCGTGGCGGGCTCGTCCTCTGGCCGGCTCGGTCATCTACGAGCTGCACATCGGCGCCTTCACGCCCGCGGGCACCCTCGACTCGGCCATCGGCCGGCTCGACCACCTGGTGGACCTCGGCATCGACATCGTCGAGGTCATGCCCGTCAATGCCTTCAACGGTCAGGCCGGCTGGGGTTATGACGGTGTCGCCTGGTGGGCCGTCCACGAGACGTATGGCGGCCCGGACGCCTACCAGCGCTTCGTCGACGCCTGCCACGCCCGGGGCCTGGCCGTGGTCCAGGACGTCGTGCACAATCACTTCGGCCCGTCGGGCAACTACCTGCCCCGCTTCGGGCCCTATCTCAAATCCGGCGAAGTGACCTGGGGCGATCCGGTCAACCTCGACGGCGAGAACTCGACCGAGGTGCGCCGCTTCATCCTGGACTCGGCGCGCGCCTGGTTCACCGACTTCCACGTCGACGGCCTGCGCCTCGATGCCGTGCACGCGTTGCAGGACGCATCCGAGATGCACCTACTCGAGGAAATGGCGATCGAGACCCAGGCCCTGGCCGCGCACTTGCGCCGGCCGCTGATCCTGATCGCCGAGTCCGACCTCAATGAGTCCTCACTCGTGACCTCGCGCGACGGCGGTGGGTACGGACTCGACGCGCAGTGGAGCGACGACTTCCATCACGCCCTGCACGTGGCTCTGACCGGCGAAACCGACGGCTACTACGCCGACTTCGCGCCGCTGTCGGCCTTGAAGCGGGTTTGCGAGGAGGGCTTCTTCCATGCCGCGACGTGGAGTTCGTTCCGCGGCGCCGACTGGGGGACGCCGATCGCGCGCGAGACGCTGCCGGCATCGCGGCTGGTCGTCTACAGCCAGAACCACGACCAGATCGGCAACCGCGCCCGGGGCGACCGGCTCACCGAGGTTCTCGATGACGACCAGTTGCTGGCCGCCGCCCTGCTCACGCTGCTCGGCCCGTTCACCCCGATGCTCTTCATGGGCGAGGAGTTCGCGGCCGGCACGCCCTTCCAGTTCTTCAGCTCGCATGGCGAGCCGGACTTGGGGCGCGCGATCTCCGATGGTCGGCTTGCCGAGTTTGCCCGGCTGGGCTGGGACCCGGCCGTCGTGCCGGACCAGCAGGATCCGGCGAGTTTCGCTGCGTCGCAGTTGGATTGGCGGGAGCTGTCCGGCGAGCGCGGTCGCCGTGTGCACACGGCATACCGGGAGTTGATCGCCTTGCGACGGGAGCTTCCGGCGCTCACCGACCCGCGGCTGCTCGATGTCGCCTGCGCGGTCGATGAGGCCGCCCGCACCTTCGTGCTGCGTCGTGGCAGCGACGCGAGCGCCGTGGTCATCGTCGTGAATTTCTCGGCCGAACCCGTCACGGTCGGCCTCGGCGAGGACATCACGTATGCCGTGCGTTGGGCCACCCCGTCCGGCGCCACCGTGCGCGTCTCGGCTGTGGAGCTACCGCCGCACGTCGGCGCGCTCCTCGTGCCTGCCGTCGGCCGGTGACGCCCACGCGCGCGACGACACCGGTCAGATGACGCCTTGGGCGACCATTGCGTCGGCCACCCGGATGTAGCCGGCCAGGTTGGCGCCGACGACATAGTTGCCCGGCGCCCCATACTCAGCGGCCGTATCCACGCACGTGCGGTGGATCTCGCTCATGATCGCCGCGAGCTTGGCCTCGGTCTCTTCGAAGCCCCAGGTGTCCCTGCTGGCGTTCTGCTGCATCTCCAGGGCTGAAGTGGCTACGCCGCCGGCGTTGGATGCCTTGCCCGGCGCAAACAACACCCCGGCCTCCTGCAAAATCGCGATCGCCTCGGGCGTCGCGGGCATATTCGCACCCTCGGCCACCAATCGAACGCCATTGGCCACCAACGACTTCGCTCCATCTGCCGGCAACTCGTTCTGGGTGGCGCAGGGCAAGGCGATATCGCACGGGACATCCCAGATGGACCCACTCGGGACGTGCGTCGACGACGCGCCGCGCTCCGCGGCATACGTGCTCGGGCGCTCGCGCCGCCGCTCCTTGACGTCCTTGAGCAAGGCGAGATCGATCCCCTCAGCATCGACGACAAAGCCGGCGGAGTCGGAGCAGGCGATCACGGTGCCGCCGAGTTGGTGGACCTTCTCGATGGCATAGACGGCGACATTTCCGGCGCCGGAAACGACGACCTTCTTGCCCTCGAAGGAATCGTCGGCGTCCGCGAGCATCTCGGCGGCGAAAATACCGTGCCATAGCCAGTCGCCTCGGTGCGCACCTGCGAACCGCCCCAGGTCAGTCCCTTGCCGGTAAGGACGCCCGACTCCCATCGGTTGGTGATCCGCTTGTACTGCCCGAAGAGGTAGCCGAGTTCGCGGCCGCCGACGCCGATATCGCCCGCGGGCACGTCGGTGTATTCGCCGATGTGCCGATAGAGCTCGGTCATGAAGGACTGGCAGAAGCGCATGATCTCGGCGTCCGTGCGGCCCTTGGGGTCGAAGTCGGAACCGCCCTTGCCGCCGCCGATCGGCATACCGGTCAGAGCATTCTTGAAGACCTGCTCGAAGCCGAGGAATTTGATGATCGACCGATTGACCGACGGGTGGAAACGCAGCCCGCCCTTGAATGGCCCGAGCGCGGAGTTGAACTCCACGCGATAGCCCCTGTTGATCTCGACGCGTCCCTGATCGTCGACCCAGGGCACCCGGAAGATGATCTGCCGCTCCGGCTCGCACATGCGCTTGAGGATCGACCACTGCGCATACTGGTCATCGCGGCCGGCGATCGGCGTCAGGCTGAGCATCACCTCATAGACCGCCTGATGGAACTCGGGCTCGCCGGCATTGCGCGCCAGCACCGCGCCGAACATCGGGTGCATGCTGGGGTGGAGGGATTCGGCCGTGCGGGCACGTTACCCAGTGCCGTATGCCGTGCCCGCGCCCAGGGCCGCCCGCCCCGGCCGGGGGTCAACCGGCTACGTGACTTTCCAGCGGGCAGCGACCTCGGCAGAACAACTTATGTCGACGCGGCAGAGGCACTCGGCGGCAAGATCCACACCGGGGGCGTCGCCACGGACGGGTCCTGGCTGGTGCGACCGACCATCATCGACGGCCTCGCCCTCGACGCCGCGCCCTACTGCGAGGAGATCTTCGGGCCCGTATGCGTGGTCAATCGCTTCGCCACCGAGGAGGAGGTCGTGCACCTGGCCAACGACACGCGATACGGCCTCAACGCCATGCTGTTCACCGAAAACCTCTCCCGCGCCCACCGTGTCGCCTCCCGACTGCGCGCCGGCACGGTGTGGGTGAACTGCTTCTTCATCCGCGACCTGCGCACGCCCTTCGGCGGCGTCGGCGACTCCGGTGTCGGCCGCGAGGGGGGCAACTTCAGCCGCGAGTTCTTCACCGAGCCCAAGGCCGTCGTGATGCAGATAGCTCGCTCCTGATCGCTGATGTGGACGTTTCGGACGCGCGCGTCCTCGAAATCGACGACTAACGCTTCTACCGCTGGTCAATAGAGTCCGGAGTGTGGTCGGAGTACACGCGGGCGCGGCTACCGACGTGGGCAGGGTCCGAGAGGTGAACGAGGACGCCGTCCTCGTCGGTGAATGGTTGTTCGCCATTGCCGACGGCATGGGGGGGCAGGCGGCGGGTGAGGTCGCCAGTCGCCTCGTCGTCGAGTCCTTGGCCCGAGGCGATTGTGCGTCGCTGTCCGGCGACTCCGTCCGGCAACTCATCCTGGACGCCTCGGTGGCGATCGGGGATTACGGCCGCACCAATCCCGATAGCCACGGTCTGGGCACGACGGTGGCGGGATTTGCCGTCATCCCGGGCCCGTCAAATCTCTTGGCCGTCTTCCATGTCGGTGACTCCCGCGTCTACCGCCTCAATGAACGATGCTTGGAGCGACTGACGACCGACCACTCGGAAGTCACCGAGTTCCTCGAAGCCGGGCACGTCTCGCCGGAAGAGGCTCGACACCATCCGAGTCGACATGTGCTGACGCGGGCAATCGTGGAAGAGCTCCCGCCGCAGCCCGAGATTCGGATGGTGCCGGCCGGCCCCGGAGATCGTTGGATGATCGCGAGCGACGGGCTCACGGGCGAGGTCGAGGAGGCCGAAATAGAGGCGATCCTTCGCCGGCACGCGTCTCCCCAGGAGTGTGCCGACGCGTTGGTCAGTGCCGCGCTTGCCGCCGGTGGGCACGACAATGTCAGTGTCGTCGTGGCGGACCTCGCCTTCGGCGACGACTATCACGGTGATCTCGCGGTTACGGCGCCGCGGGCCGTACGCCGTCAGAACGAGGAGCACCAGAGTTGAACATCGACGACTTCGCGCATTACCTTCCCGGCGACGGCGTTGCCATCGTTCTCGGAGCGCGTGCGATCCTGCTGCCCGGTTCACCAGGGGACACCCTGTCCACGGAGTGCCTCACGGCGCTCGCCGGCAGCGGCGTCGAGGCCGCCATCGATGCCCTCTTCGCCCGGGGTCTACGCGCCGCCCCCGACTTCGCGATCTGCGAGATCGACGCGGACGGGCGCGCCCGGGCACTGACGCGCGGCCAGGGCCGAGTGGAGGTCGAGACGGCGAGCGATCGTCACGTCCTGGACGACGGGCGCCTCGTGGCGGATCACGAATACACCGATGTCGTGATGGCCACTCTGTCCTTGGCGCATGGGTCGGCGACGCCGGCGGTGCCCGTTCAAGGCGGCGTTGTCCCTGCTGCAGCGGTGCGCCTGACGCCGATGATCGCCGCCGCGCATCGACCACAGCCAGATGAGCTCGAGGTGCTCCCGCTGTTTCCTACCGACGACGCCGAGCCCGCGGTCGAGGCTTCCGATCCCGTATGGGCGCTTGCCGACCCCGCGCATTCCCCGCATCCTCCCAGCGTGGCCGAAGGCCCATCCGACGACGGCGTTGCTGTTGACGCCCAACCGATGACGGATGCTGGTGACGGTGTACTGGGCGTGGCGAATGCGTCCTCGGAGCTGGCCGTTGGGGTCTCGGATTCCTGGTTCTCGCGATCCGAGGACGCGGAAGCGGCCGCTACCGACGCGGACGTCCGGCAGCGGCCCGTCGATCTGAGCAAGGCGGCGTCCCACTCCGAAGACCTTGGCGAACCTGCGCTGGACGAGCAGTCAAACAGCTCACCTGTCGATGACCCGCTCGATGACGCCGTGGATCTCGTCGACGCGGGGTGGGGCAGTACGCAGTCGAACTCGGACACCGACGCCGACGACAGCGATGACGGCTTCGTCAATGCCGGCCCATCCTGGAACCCGGCGGACTGGCGAGTCACGCCGCACCCGTCGGGCGGCACCGCAGACGCGGTGGATGTCTTCGACAACCAGCCCGCCTTCACCTTTCCGCCCCCACCCGGAGAGCAAAGGCTCCTAGGCCCCGATCCCGATGGGGACATGGAGCTGACCATCGCCCGGGGTGACCTCTTGGCTGCGCTCGACTCTCCGCCGGGGGCCTGCACGGGACCGATGGTGCTGGCCAAGAAGTGTGCGCAGGGCCATTTCACGGTGGCTTTCCAGCCGACCTGTCGCGTTTGCCACGCGCCGGTTCCCGAGCAGGAGCCGGTGGAGATCAGCCGCCCGGCCCTGGGCATCCTGCGTCTGGAGTCGGGTGAAGTGATCACCGTGGACAGGGACATCGTGCTCGGCCGTTCGCCGCGGGAGATCCCCGGTCACCAGGGTGAACGCCCACACCTGGCGCGGATTGTCGACCCCCAGCACGAGGTCTCCGGCCAGCATGCCCTGATCTCCGTGAACTACTGGCTTGTTAGTGTCACGGATCTCGGTTCGACGAATGGCACCGAGATCGTCGACGCCTTGGGTGTGACGACCCGGCTCACCTCGGACACTCCCGTGGTGATCGAACCGGGAAGCACCATCATCCTGGGTGAGGTCTCTCGGATCAGTTTCGAGGCAACGGCGTGATGGCGGCCCAATCTGGGCCGCCCGTGATTCGTGGTCTAACCTTCCGCCACCTGCTCAGCAGCAGCGGGGGGTACGGCGACGTCTATCTCTATCGCGAGGATCGACTAGGTCGTGAGGTCGCGGTGAAGGTACTCCGCGACCGCACGCTGGACGAGCTTGCCCGGCAGCGCTTCGAGACCGAGGCGACGACGATGGCGGGCCTGCAGCACCCCAATGTCGTCACCATTCACTCCGTCGGCGTCACGGACGATGACCGGGCCTATATCGTCATGGCGTATTGCCCGGAGGCCACCTTTTCCGAGCGCGCCGTCGGTGGTGAGTTGGCGCTCGCCGATGTGCTGAGCGCTGCCATCGAGGTCAGCGGTGCCCTCCACAGCGCGCATCTCGCAGGCATCATCCACCGCGACGTCAAGCCCGCAAACATCCTGACCCAGCCGTGGGGCGGGCCCGGCTTGACCGATTTCGGTGTGGCTACCACGTTGACGCCGACGCCGGAGGACGATGAGGAGGTCGGTGTGTCGATTCCCTGGTCGTCACCGGAGATGCTCTTCACCGAAACGCGCGGGTCCGTGGCCACGGATGTGTATTCCCTGGGCGCTACCGTGTGGCACCTCCTGGTCGGACGTTCGCCCTTCGAAGTCCTGGGTGGGGACAACTCGCGCATCGGCGTGATGGGGCGAATTCGCGACCTGCAGCCGCCACGGACCGGGCGCGCCGACGTTCCCGATTCGCTGGAGCGGATCCTGGCGCGCGCCATGGCGAAGAAGCCAGAACTGCGTCATCCCTCCGCCGCTGCTTTCGCTCAGGCCCTGACAAGCGTCGAGAGCGAGCAACGCCTGCCTCGCACCCGGATGATCGTGACGCACCGTCGAGCACCCGGTATGTACGCCGAGATCGCCGACGACGCGCTCGCCAAGACGCGCGTTCGTCGGTCAGGTGCTGCCGGACCGGGGGCACCGGGGCAACCGAAATCGAAGACAGCAACGACCGGCGCAGGAGCAGCGCAACGTTCGCGACCGCTCGGTGCGGGGAACGGTCATACCGAAGCCACCGGTCCGAGCTCGACCGAGGCTCAATCCCGGGCCAACCGATCGGCGTCGGCGCGACGGGTGGGCAGGTTGGAGGCCCCGATCCACGGGGGAACGACATTGCCGCCGCCCAGGGCGGTGACCCAGACGAGTGCTCGCCGCGGCCCGTTGACGCTCAAGGTGGTCGGGGCGCTGCTGGGCGTCGCTGCGGCTGTCGGCGTTGGCTACGCCGTCGTG
The DNA here is from genome assembly GCF_039531165.1 of Nostocoides vanveenii. Lineage (NCBI taxonomy): Bacteria > Bacillati > Actinomycetota > Actinomycetes > Micrococcales > Intrasporangiaceae > Nostocoides > Nostocoides vanveenii. The sequence goes on from NZ_BAAAPN010000003.1 coordinate 84,403, forward strand.
GCGCGCGATTCGCCCCAACCCTCGCGCGCCACCCTGACTGAGGGTACGGGGACGCCAGACGCAGGGTCCGGCGTCGCCGGGCTCCCACCCGGACCCGTCGCCATCACGTGGACGCGCACCAAGGCCGAGGTCACCTTCCGGTGGACCTACTCGGCGCAACTGGCCACGGACACCTTCAGATGGCGAACGGACGACGATCGCGAGGGCGTCGTCAAAATCCCTACGCTCACCCTGAAATCCGCTGCCAGGCAACCCATTTGCCTCGCCATCCTGGTCGTCAGGCAGGACGGGGGTGGCTCGGTTGCCTACTCGCCGCCGGTCTGCGCGGACTGACGTGACGAACGAGGGATGACGCTTCCAGAAGCCACTGACCCCACATTTGTGGACAAGACGGTCGAGGCGATTCGTGGGCAGACTTGGGCGGGCTATTGATCTGCGAAACGGAGGGCCCGCGCCATGGGGTTTGCTCGGCATGGCCGAATGCTGGCGGGCGCCTTGGTCGTGGTGCTCGCGGTCGTCGCGCTGGTGGGTTTTGCCGTCCGATCGCCGGGGGTGGCCGTTCGAAGCATCGACCTCAACGACGCCGGCGTCTGGGTCACCAACAACAAGGATTCGCTCTTCGGCCGACTCAACCGGGCCGCGGGCGCCCTGGACTCGGGCTTCTATGCGCCCGGCGGCGCCCGCGCGGGCGACACTTCGAGGCTCGACGTGCGCCAGGAGGCGGGCACGGTCATCGCGATCGACCGCACCATCTCGACCGTCTACCCGGTCGATGTGCGCGCGGGACTGCCGCTAATCGATCAAGGTGCCGTCATCGCGCAGGACGCTGTCATCGATATGCGCGGCGGAACGGTTGCCGCTCTCGACATCAAGACCGGACGGATCTGGGCCACCCGCTATCGCGATGGCGAAGCTTCTCCGACCGTGCCTGTGTTGCGCGATCTCGCCTCGGCCAGCGAACCCATCGCGTCGTTGACCGCTCTCTCGGGGGCGTCCTCGGACCGTGCTGCTCTCGCGGTCGCTATGGACGGCACGATCTACGCGGCCGATGTCACCGGACGCACGGTGACGATCACGCCCGCCGAGGGCGGGTTCGCCGAGCCACGGATAGGCACCAGCGTCACACGCAGCTCCGTCGCGGTCTCGGCGGTCGGACGGCATCGCATCCTGGCGGAGCCGGACTCTGGAGCCGTCCAAGTCGATGACGCAGCCCCGGTGGTGCAGCGAGCAGCAGCCGGGCTGGTGCTCCAGGAACCCTCGTCCGAAGGGACGGCTGTCATTGTGGCCACGCCGTTGGCCCTGTGGCAGTTGCCCCTTGACGGCAGTGCCGCGAAAGCGCTTTTCGCCGCAGGCACCGGCCGCCCGGCCCGGCCCGTGATCGTCAGTGGCTGTGCATTGGGCGCGTGGGGCGGTGACCGGGGAACGGCCGCCCGCTCCTGCGGCGGCCGTCAGGCCGTCGAGACACCGGTGTCGCGGAACGCCCCCTTGCGGCAACCCGTCTTCCGGGTCAACCGCGACCAGGTCGTGGTCAACGACCTAACCAATGGCGCGCTGGTCGACGTCGAACGCAAGACGGCCAGTGACGACTGGGCGGGAATCGTGCGGCCCCTGAAGGCCGACAAGGACGCCAAAGGCCCGAAGAAGACCGGCGCAAGCTCCTCCTCACAGGCCCCAACCGTGACCCGCGGAGAATTCGGCGCACGCCCGGGCCGCACGACCGTCCTGCACGTTTTGGACAATGTGCAGGACATCGCGGGTCATATTCGGGCGATCACGAGCGTGGAGCATGTCACGGGTGGCCGCGCTCAAATCTCGCCGGACTTGCAGACGGTCAGTTTCACCCTTGATCCCAAGGCGAAGCGGGCGGGATTCGATTTCGTGGTCGACGCCGGAGGGCCGTCACGCACCGGCCATGTCGACGTCACTCCCAAGCCGAGTGGCAATGCGGCGCCCCTCCGGCGCGAGCAGGCGGCCGATCCGATCTGGACCGTGCCGGCCGCCGGAGTCATCAGTGTTCCCGTGCTGGGGCAATGGCGCGACGGCGAAGGTGATGCCCTCGCCTTGTTCGATGCGAGCGTGTCGGACGGGGTTGTTCGGACGACCGGTGAAGGCAACCTGGAACTTGCGGCCCCGGCTACCGGGGGCGTCGTGGACATCACCTATCGGGTGACGGACGGTCGATCCAAGAGCCAGCCGGCCCACGTCCGAGTCGATGTTCAGGATCCGCAGGCGACACAGCGTAAATCCGCCGTCACCCGTCCCGATGTCGTTGCGGCCGAGCCGGGGTCCCCCGTGACCTTCCGTCCCACCGTCAACGACCTACCCGGGTCGGATCCCACGGACCCCTCGGCGACTATCTCGCTCGACGGAGACGTCACCTTCACGCGCTCGGCCAAAAGGCCACTCAATGTCACGACGGACCCCGCCACCGGGACGGTGACCGTGACGGCCGCCAAGGAGGGGTCGTACACGCTCGGCTACCGCGCGGCATACGGAAGCGCGGATCCGGCACCCGGGCAGGTCCGTTTGGAAGTGCGCCCGGCCAAGCGGGCAGGTGCCCCCGTTGCGATGCCGGATACCGCGTCGGTCCGCGGCTTAGCGCCCGCGCTCGTCGATGTCATCGGCAATGACATCGACCCGGCCGGCCGCGTGCTGACCGTTCAGTCGGCCACGGTGGAACCGAAAGATGCGATGACCGCAGCCACGGTCGGTGGCCGATGGCTGCGTCTGATGCCGACCGGAGTCAAGGCGAGCGCGCCTCCGGTCGTCAGCTATGAGGTGAGCAATGGCGAAGAGACCGCGACCGGACAGGTTTCGGTTGCCCTGCTCGCGCCCTTGGAGAGCGATCAGGTCGTGGTGCGAGCGGACGCGGCGGTCGTGCGAGCGGGTGACTCCACCCTGATCCCGGCTCTGGAGAACGACTCCACCCTCTCCGGCGGCCCGCTCACGCTCAAGGCGAATGTTCCCGGCGCGCCGGGACCGGGACAGTTGCTCGTCACCGACCCCGTCGACCCGACGTCGAAGGACGTCGGCGCCGCCTATGTCTCGGGGTCGGCCATCCGCTTCCTGGCACCGGCCAAGGTCGCTTCCCCACGCACTCTCGCAATCGACTATGTCGCCGTCACCGACACCGGCGAATCGGGATCCGGCCGGGTCATGGTCATCGTGCAGCCGCTGCCGTCGCAGGCGCAGGCCAATGCGATACCGACCCCGGAGCCGCTGGAGGCCCGAACCGTGCAAGGCGACACGGTGACGATCCCGGTCGCCACCTCGGGCCATGACCCCGACGGTGATTCGTCCGTCGTCACCGGGATCGCATCGGCGCCGAGACTGGGTCGGATCATGGGCTTCGGGCCGAACAGCATTGTCTACCAGGCTTATCCGCAGTCGCGTGGCACTGATGTCTTCACCTATTCGGTCAGCGACGCCTTTGGTGCCATGGCGACGGCGAGTGTCCGCGTGGCGGTGGTCCCGGCCGGTGATCCACAACTCGCCGTGCCGCTGCCCGACACCATGACGGTCGCCCCGGGCGCCCACGTGACGATCAACCCGCTCGCCAACGATCTGTTTGCCAAGGGCGATCCGGTCACCATCGTCCCGCTCGCACAGAACAACCCGAAGTTGCCGGCCGGCGTCGCATTGCAATCCCCGCAAGGACCAGTCACGGCCACTGCCCCGCCGATCGGCAAGAGCCTGACGGTCACCTACGGCCTGACCGGGAACGCCGGCCCGTCGTCCTTGTCGACGGTGACGATCCGGTCGGCGGAGGATGCCCAGTTGCCCCCCCGGATTACCGACCACGTGGCGAAGGCGACGTCGGTCGACTCGGCCACCGTCGACGTGCTGACCGGTGCGTCCGACCCGGACGGCGACTCGGCCAAGCTGCAGGTCACTTCGGTCGCGTCCAGCAACGCCAGGATCGCCGGCGCCAAGGTGGTGATCTCAGTCACCGATGTGCCGCAAGCGATTCCGTATGTCGTCACGGACGAAGCGGGCTCATCGGCGGCCGCGGTGATCTATGTGCCCGCCGCCGGGTCCGGGGGACCCTTCGCCATCCCGGGCAAGGCCATCGCCTTGCCCGAGGGCGGTTCGGCCGACATCCGCCTCGGTGACTACATCGACTCGCCCACCGGCTCCCGGGTGGTGCTCGCCGACGGCCGCGATCCGGTGCTCACCTCGCCGGCCAAGGCGCTGCGTCCGCGAGTGACCAAGCCGGGAGCCACGAGCGTCACCGTGGCTGCCGAGAAGGGTTTCTCCGGTCCGGCGGCCCTGCTGTTCTCGGTGACGGACGTCCCGAAGGGCGCGGCCGATGCGGCGCCACCCACTCTCGTGAGCATCCCCGTCCAGGTCGGTGATGACCAGCCCCTCCTGCGTTGCCCCCCGAGCGCGTTCGATCTGGTGGCCGGTGCCGAACCGATGACCCTCGACGTCGCCAGCCTGTGCCACGTGTGGACCTCGGACCCCGCGGCCGCCGCCGGTTTGACGTATGACGCGGCGTGGGTGGACGCCGCGGCCGGGATCGACCTCGCCGGATCCGGGAGCAACCGCATCTCCTTGAGCGCGCGGGCGGACGCCAAGGCCGGCGTTACCGGAAAGTTCAGCATCGCCGTGAGCGGAGCCACGGGCCCGGGTGCTGTCATGAGCGTCCGTGTCACCAAAGAGCTTCCGCCGCCAACGATTTCGCCGATCCGTCTCGACCACGTCAAGGCCGGCGAGTCGGTCTCGGTCGACCTGGCCGAGGCCATGACCTCGCCCTTGCCAGCGCCGACGTTCGCCGCTCTCTCGGTGTCCCAGGCGCCGGGTGCCAAAGTCTCTGCCTCCGTGCAGGGATCGCGGATCACCCTGACCCCCGCAGCGAATGCGACCGGTGTGCTCACGGTCGGTGTCACGGCCACCGACTCCGCGGGGAGCAGGGATCGCATCGTCACCGGGTCGATCACTCTGTCGATCTTTGCCAAGCCCGACCCACCGAGCCGCGTGGTTGCGCAGATCTCGACTCTGGCAGCGTCGGCCGAGGTCTCCTGGCAGGCCGGTGCGGCCAATGGTTCGCCGATCGACTACTTCGAGGTCAGCGGGGTCGGCAGCCCGAAGCGGTGTGCCGCCTCGCCCTGCGCGATCACCGGGCTGCCGGTAGGCGACGAGGTCTCCTTCACCGTCCGCGCTCACAACGAGGCCGGCTTCAGCGACCCCTCGCCTGCGTCCGCCCCGGTCACGATCGACGAGGTGCCGAAGCCGCCGACCGGGTTGCGAGTAACGCCCGGAGGCGACGGCGAACTGAACCTGTCCTGGACTGCGGCACAGACCACTGGCTCGCGTCTGACGGGCTACGACCTATCCGTTCAACCCGGTGTTACCGGGGCCGGCCAACAACTAGGTCCGGGGGCCACGTCGACGACCGTTCGCGGGCTCACGAACGGTCAGAAGTACACCTTCACCCTGGCGGCTCGCAATGCCGTCGGGTCCAGTGTTCCGGTCACGGCCTCGGGGACACCGGTCGGCCCGCCGAGCGCCCCCGTGCTGGCCGAGCCGAGTGTCCGAGACAATGGCGACGGGATCAACGGCGTCGTCGATCTGTCCTGGTCCGCGAGTAGCGCGAACGCGCCCGGCGCGGTTTCCTACACGCTATCGATGAACGGCAGCCCGATCTCCTCGTGCTCCGGGATCTCCGCAACGTCGTGTTCGTCCCCACCCGTGACCTACGGCGCCTCGGTCAGTTTCCGGGTCGAGGCCAAGAACTCCGCCGGCATGACCGCATCCTCGGACTCCGTGAGCGTCACGCCCGAGGGCCAGCCATCCCCCTGGTCGAGCGTGCCGACGTCCAAGGCGACTGGGTCGAGCGGAGAGGTCACGATCTCCTTCACGACGCCACCGACCAATAGCGGGGTGAACACCCTGACCGCCTTCTTCCTCGGCCAGCGGCTGGCCATCAGCAGCTATGGCCCGAGTGCCCAGTCCGACACCGTGACCCTCAACGTCGGGGTGAACGTGCCGGTCACGGTCAAGCTGCAACTGTGCAATGCCAAGGGCCTCTGCTCGACCTCGGACGGCATCATCGTCGAGCCTTATGGCGCTCCCGACACCCCCGTCGTCAGCGTCCGGGCCGAGGGCACGGTCATCTATTGGTCGGTCAGTTTGCCCGGTGGTGGCATGGGGCGGCCCGCCACCATGAGCGTCTCGAGCAGCGACCCGAACTTCGGTGGCCCGTCCAGCCTGAAGGTGCCCGCCACCGGCGACTACGCCAGCGGCGAGTACTCCTTCGACACCGGGCAGTACGACACCACCGTCGACGTCACGGCAACGGTGGCGGCCGAAGGCGGGACAAGTTCCAGTACGGGCTCGGCCATAACGGGTTCGAAGCCGGCCGACGCCACCATCGATCTGCAGCGCGGCACCGAATCGACCGATCCGGCGGTGTGCGGCGTCGAGGGCACGTGCTACCAAGTCGTGATCGTCGCCGAGAACTTCGATTCGGGCGGCGCCACGTGCACGGTGGATGTCCTTGGCCAAGTCGCGGTAGGCAACGGGGCGAACACCTTCGGCTACGTCTTGGCAGCGCCAACGCTGTCGGCCAGCTGCTCCGATGGCGTGGAAAGCGCTTCGGACACCGAACCGTGGGGCCTGTGATGGCCCCGACGAAGTCCACCACCCAACCCGGAGGCCACCCATGCCACTGACCGATGACGAGACCCGGCGCTTTGCCGAGACCTTCGAGGCGATGGTCGGCAATATCGAACGCGGCGTGCGCGGCAAGACCCACGTCACCCGCCTGACGCTGACCTGCCTGTTGTCGGGCGGGCACCTGCTCATCGAGGACAACCCGGGCACCGGCAAGACGCAACTGGCCAAGGCGCTCGCCAACACCATCGAGGGCAGCCACAGCCGGATCCAGTTCACTCCGGACCTGCTGCCCACCGATATCACCGGAGTGACGGTCTACGACCAGAGTAGCCAGCGGTTCTCCTTCCGCCCGGGCCCGATCTTCGCCTCCATCGTGCTCGCCGACGAGATCAATCGGGCCTCCCCGAAGACACAGTCCGCCCTCCTGGAGGTCATGGAGGAGGGACAGGTCACCGTCGACGGCACGCGGCACAGCGTGGGCAAGCCCTTCATGGTCATCGCGACCCAGAACCCCATCGAGCAGGCGGGTACCTACCGGCTGCCCGAAGCCCAGCTCGACCGCTTCCTAATGAAGACGGCCCTCGGCTACCCCGATCACGACACGACGGTCGAGTTGCTCGCGGATGCCGAGAACCGCGACCGCAGCAGTGGCGTCCAACCGATCATCCGGGCCAGCGCGGTCGACGCCATGGCTACCCTCGCGGGGCAGGTGCACGTCGACCCGACCATCTTGAGCTATGTCGCGCGTATCGCTGAGGAGTCCCGCCGCAATCCCCACATCGCCCTGGGCCTGAGTGTCCGCGGCGGGCTAGCCTTTGTGCGCTGCGCCAAGACCTGGGCGCTGGCCTCCGGGCGCGCGTATGTCACTCCCGACGACATTGCCGACCTCGCCCAGCCGATCCTCGGCCATCGGGTACTCCTCGGCGATGAGGCCCAGTTCTCCGGCGTCCGGGTCGCCGATGTCATCGACGATGTGATGGCCAGTGTCACTGCGCCTGCCTACCGTCCCGCCTGAGCTGCGGGCCAGGACCGAGCGCGTGCTGGGTCCGGTCTCGCCGTTGGGTTGGGGTGTGCTCGTCGCCGCAGTGTTGAGCGGTCTGGCCGGCTGGTCGCTCGGCTGGATCGAGTTCACGTATGCCGCAGCAGCCCTCGTCACTCTCTTTGCGCTGGCGTGCCTGCTCACCATCGGCCGGACCCGGCTCGAGGTGCGCCTTCGCGTGCATCCGACGCGGGTGCGGGCCGGCGACGCGGCGGCTGCCGAAGTCCAGGTGCGCAATCTCGGCCGCTTCCCGCTTCCGCCCATTCCCCTCGAGCTGCCGACCGGTGACTCTGCGACGGTCCTGCTTATGCCGATGCTCTCGCGCGGCGGGGTCCACGACGAACTCGTCATCCTCCCTACCGAGAAGCGTGGGGTCTATCCGATCGGCCCCGCAACGACCCTGCGTGGTGATCCCTTCGGACTGGTGCGCCGAGCGGTCGCGTGGACCCCGACCATCGAACTCTTCGTGCACCCGCGCACCGTTTATGTCGACCCGTTCACCAGCGGCGTCCTTCGTGACCTCGAGGGTCAGACGACCAACGATGTCTCGGCGAGTGACTTGGCCTTCCACGGCCTGCGCGAGTACGTGCCCGGAGACGACCGCCGCCATATTCACTGGCTCTCCACGGCCAAGCGGTCCAGCAGCGGGGGACAGGCGGATCTGATGGTGCGCCAGTTCTTGGACACCCGTCGCACGCACGTGGGCCTTGTCGTCGACTGCAACGAAACGGCATACGCTGTTGCCACCGATTTCGAGGCAGCGCTGGAAGCGGGTGCCTCGATCGCGCAGCGCGCCGTCGGCGACAAGGTCGATCTCACCCTGGGGACCGGGCCTTTCGTGTTGCGATCCCCTAAGGGACACACGGCCATGGACGTCCTCGCGCGTGCCCGACTCGGCGGGGAACGGGTCGACCTGGTTGCCGGGACGCTGACGCGGCTCTCCCCCTCCATGAGCACCGTGGTCATCGTGACCGGGGCGGCCGCCGACCTGACCTCGGTCCATCGCGCCATCGCCTCCTTCCCGCCGGGGATGCGGGTGCTGGTCTTGCGCTTCGATGCCGGATCGGAGATCCGGCGGCAGCGCTCCTCGGGCGCCATGCTCATCACCTTCGGTGACCTGGGCGACCTCAACAAGGCGCTCGCGGGGAGTCGCCGTCCATGACCACCGATACCCTCACAACCGCCTCCCGGAGGGTGGCTCGCGGCGCGTCGCCGATGAGCCGTCTGCTCTTGCCGCCGGCCCTCGACACCGCCCTCCTCCTGGTTGGCATCACCGTGGCCTTCACGGCCTGGCGACCGGCCTTCGCCTCCTTCGGCTATCTGGGCCTCGGACTGGCCGGGGCCGTGCTCGGGGCGCTCGCGTCGGCGGCCGGCAGGCTGGCCGGACGTCGGCTGCCGGCCGCTATCGGCTCGTCGGCGGCACCGCTGCTCGGCGTGACGCTCACCGCGCTCGCATACGTACTCCTCGCACCGACCGTCGTCCTGCACCGTCCCGATGCCGTGGGACGGATGCTGCCGGTGCCCGTTGCCGGCTGGAAGGAAATGCTCACCACCTTGGCTCCGATCGACACGGCCGGCACTCTCGGCGGCCTGCCATTCACGATCGGGCTGTTCGCGGGTTGGCTGGGCGCGACGCTGTCCCGGAGTCGGCATGCGGCCGCGACCCTCGTCCCGATCGGAGTTCTCGCGGCCGCGATCACCCTGGGCACCGAGGACCGCCGGTATGCAGCCCTCGCCGGGTTAGGCACTGCGGCCATCGTCCTGGTGTGGGCGGCGGTGCGTCGTCGTCGCGGCCGGCGGATGATCGGAACGGGCGGCTCCCGCCTGAGCCAACTCGCGATCGGCTCTGCCTTGCTCATGGTGGCCGGCGGGGCGGGCTTCCTTGTGGCACAGCACCTCCCGGGCACCGAGACGCGCTCGCGGCTGCTCGCGCGCAGCCAGGTCGAAGCGCCCTTCGATGTTTCGCAGTTCGTGAGCCCGCTATCCGGTTTCCGCAAATACGGCGAGGGCCTGAAGCTGCTGTGGGATCAGGAGTTGCTGACGGTCCAAGGCGGTGCATCCGGGCAACGCCTGCGGTTCGCGGTCCTGGACACCTACAACGGAACAGTCTGGAGCGCCGGCACTACCGACGCGGGGGGCGGCGTTTTTCAGCGCGTCGGACGGGTGATCGCCGATCCGATCGTCCACCAAATGCGCGCGCAGCAGATCGAGGTAACCATCGGCGAGGCGTATGCCGCGCTCCCCGAATTGCGCGCCTGGGTGCCGGGGAATGGCCTGCCCATCAAGGTCGACTTCGTCAATGACCAGGACTGGAAGCTGACCGACACCCTCCGCTACAACCTCGCCACCGGCCAACTGCTCGTCCCGGGCGGGTTGCCGGCCGGCACCCGCATCCAGATGACGGCCTACCCCGTCCCGGAGGTGCCCAAAGCCGGTGTCGTCCCGGACCCCACGGTCCGGATCGATCAGGGTGCCGGGGCGTTCACAGCCACGTGGGCGACCGAGTGGTCCCGCGAAGCGATCAACCCGTGGGATCGCCTCGCCGCGATCGGCAAGCACCTCAGTGAGGCCGGCGCCTTCAGCGACGGCACTCGGCCGGGCGAGGAGGAGTATTGGCCGGGCCACAACCAGGGCCGCCTGATGACGCTGCTCGGTGCGCCCCAGCCGGTCGGCAGCGACGAGCAATATGCGGCGGCCTTCGCCCTGCTCGCCCAGCAAACCGGCGTCCCGACCAGGGTTGTTCTCGGCGCGGTGCTCCCGCCGGGCGGCCAGATCCGTGGCCAGGACGTCCATGCCTGGGTTGAGGTTCGCTCGGAGTCCGGCGAGTGGCTATCCGTGCCGAACGACTTCTTCATGCCTCAGCGCTCCCAGCGGCCCAAGGCCACGGACCCGGAGTCGGCCCCACCACTCGATCAGGCCGTTGTTCCACCGGCCGTCGGTCGCCGGCCCCCGGGCACGGTCGAGTCGCTGATCGAAGGTGTCCCGCCGCTGCAGAAGCCGCGGTCGAACGCGACGACAGGCACCAAGGCGCAGGGGCCGGCCATCAGCATCCCGGTCCCGTCGTGGGCCGGCACCGTCGCCCGGTATGCCGCGCCCCCCGCGGGGCTGATAGCCGGGTCCGCGATCCTGCTCGCGGCCGCCCGGATGCTGCGTCGGCAGCGTCGGCGTTCACGCGGCCAGGAGAGTCGACGGCTGGCAGCCGGTTGGCGTGATCTGGTCGACCATGCCCGCGATCTCGGCGTAGCGGTCGAGCCACGGGCCACCCGGCGTGAGCAGGCCCGCGTCGTTGGCCACCGGGATCTGGCAGCGCGCGCCGACCGCGCCGTCTTCGGGGCGGGCGAGCCGGGGGCAGAGGCGATCGGCGCCTTCTGGGCCGATATCGGCCAGGCCAAGAAGTCACTGTCGCGCAATGCTTCCCGACCGGCGCGCCTGCTGCGGCCGTGGCGCTTGCGCAGCCTGGTGATCCGTGATCCCGCGTCCTGACCAAGCCGCGCCAGGACGCCGCAGTGGTCAGCCTCGGGGCGTCGTGTCGTGCAATCTGAGGACTTCCCACCCGGGGTGGGGCTGAGCAGGGTAGACCCGGCGTCGTACACGCGCCCGTCGACGCTCGAGGTTCAGGAGGCCCACTTGCGCCGCCTCCGGATCGGATCCACGCGGGCGGGCGTGGCGGTGCTGGCGGTCGCCGGCCTCGTCTTGAGCTACTTCGCGGTGGCCCACCGCGGCGTCGAGGCCACCGAGATGCAGTTGAACGACGGCGGCGTGTGGGTGACGAACGGCAATCTGCGACAGGTCGCCCATCTCAACTACCCGTCGCGCACGCTCGATGGCGGACTCAGCGCCGTGGGGGGAAACCCGGGCGAGGTATTCGATATCAGCCAGGAGGCCAGGGACGTCCTTGTCTCCTATGCCGAGAGCGGCCACGCCGACGCCGTGGACACCGCGCGGCTGGTGTACAGCACCAAGGCCCAGGTGCCCGAGGGCATGACGCTCGTGCACGGTGGGCCCAATGTCGCGGTTCTCGATCCGTCCGGCGGGCGGGTCTGGGCCATGTCCATCGCCGACGTCAGCCGCTTCTCACCGGAAACTGAGCCGAGCCTGAAGGGAGCCGCGGGCGTCCGCGGCTTAGTCACCCGGTCCGGAATCGTGCATACGGTCGATGCGTCCGGTCACCTGCGGACGCTGCGACCTGCCGGGTCGGGATGGCAGATCGACGATGCGGGCAACTTCTCGGCATACGACGCGAAGGCCGAGCCGCAACTGTCCCTGGTGGGGGAGGAGTTGGTGGCTTTCGACCCGAAAGGGCATCGGCTCTTCTCACGCCACGGCGAGCGGAAGCTGGCCGACAACGGACTGCTTCTGCAACAGCCGGGACCGGCCGCCGATGCCGTCGTACTCGTGGGCCCAGCGACCCTCTTGCGCGTCCCCCTCAGCGACGCGGCCGAGACTCGGACCGCGGTAGCGTCCGGGCAACCCACGGCGCCCGTCGTCGTCGGTGGGTGCACGTATGCAGCGTGGTCGGGCTCCGGTGCCTACGTGCGGGACTGTCCGGGGTCGGCGGACGATATCTCGCGCACCGTCGACAAGCTCGCTGGAGCCACCGATCTCGTGTTCCGGGTGAACCGATCGGTCGTCGTCATCAATGACATCTCCGATGGTTCCGTCTTCCTCCCCGACGACAACTTCACGGTCGTCGAGAACTGGCAGGACATCAGCCAGCAGATCGAGTCTCAGGAGAAGGGCAATGACGCACCGTCCGAGGAAGTCGTCGAAAAGGTCGATACCGAGAGGTCGAAGGACAATCACCCGCCCACCGCCGTGAACGACGACTTCGGCGTCCGGGCCGGTCGGGCGACGAAGCTGCCTGTGCTTGTCAACGACTCCGATCCCGACGGCGACCTGATCACCGCCTCGGTCGCAAAGTCCCCTCGACTAGGCAAACTCGCCCAGATCCGCGGCGGTGAGGCATTGCAGATCACCATTCCCGAGGGTGCGACCGGCGCCGAAAGCCTCACCTATCTGGCGACGGACGGTCGAGGTGGCGAGGACGAGGCCGTGGCCAAGATCTCGATCCATCCCGAGAGCGTCAATGGGGCGCCGAAGATCAAACGCGAAAGCCGACTCGTGCTGGCCGCGGGACACGAGGGCAGCTACAACGTCCTGCCCGACTGGCTCGATCCGGATGGCGATGACGTGATTCTCGGTGGCGTGGCCGACGTCGACGGCCTCCAGATCCGTTGGCGTCCCGACGGGCTGGTCACCATTCGTGACGTCGGCGGTGACGGCGCAGCTCGCAAGGTCGAGGTGATCGTCACGATGACCGACGGCCGATCGAATGGGTCGGCCGAAGGCTCCTTGACCGTCGATATCCGAAGCAAGGAGAAGAACCAGGAGCCGACGGCGAATGCCGATCACATCCGGGTGGCCGTGGGCGCAGACGTCGTTGTCTCGCCGATGACCAATGACACCGATCCCGAGTCCGACCCCCTGCGGCTGGCCATGGTGGGGGCGGCCGGGCGGGGCGCGCGCCTGCGCAAGGATCTCAGTGCCGGCACCTTCACCATCAGCAGCACCAAGCCGGGAACCGTCTACATCCCCTACGACATCACCGACGGCCCAAACCTGGCCCATGGTGTCGTGCGCCTCGACGTCATCGAGGTGGAGAGGGCCGCCGCACCAGTGACCGACAACGATCTGGCCCTGCTGCCTGCCGGTGGCTCGGTGCTCGTCGATGTCCTCGCGAATGACGACGACCCCAATGGTGGGGTGCTCGTCGTCCAGTCCACCGAGGTTGCTGCGGATCTCGGCATTTCCGTGGAGGTGCTGGATCACTTTCTCCTCCGGATAACGGCGCCGTCAGGTTTGACCAGGACGGTGTCTTTCGCCTACACCGTGGCCAACGGGACGGGGGCGGCGCAAGGCCAGGTGACCGTCGTGCCACTCGCTCCGGTATCCGAGCCCGAACCGCCCGTAGCCAAGGACGACGTCGGCGTCGTCCGGGCCGGGGACGTCATCACCGTGCCCGTGCTCGGCAACGACACCTCGCCGGCCGGCCTCGATCTGAGCGTCAGCCCCGAGCACGAGGTCATCGCCGGCCAGGACCTCGGCGAGTTCTTCGTCTCCGAGAACACCGTCCGATTCAAAGCCGGCGGCAAGGCCGGCCGGGCCCGGGCGACCTATACCATCCGCGACGCCCGTGGCAATTTCGCCTCGGCGGACGTCATTCTCACCATCCGGGGGCTGGCTGAGAAGAATGCCCCGCCGGAGCCGAAGCCCCTTATCGCGCGGCTGGTCGGTGGGTCGCAGGTAGGCATCGCGGTCCCGACCGACGGCATCGACCCGAATGGCGACTCGGTCACGCTGCTCGGCATCGAGAATCCGCCCGGGCTGGGGACCGCGACGGTGGAGAAGGGGAAGATCGTCTTCCGGGCCGCGCTGGGCGTTGCCGGCACGGATTCCTTTACGTATGCCGTGGCTGACCGGTTCGGCGCCAAGGCGACCGGGACGGTCCAGGTCGGGATTGCCCCTCCGGCCACCGGCAATCAGCTGCCTGTCGCGCTCGCGGACACCCTGACAGCCCGGCCGGGCGTCGAACTGGCGCTACCGGTGACGGCGAACGACTTCGACGGGGACGGTGACCCGCTCACCCTCGGCTCGGTGCAGCCCGTGGACAAGACCACCACGACACCGGCCAAGGCCGACGGGCAACGGGTCTGGCTCACCACCCCCGAGAACGAGGCAACGCTCCTCTATTACTACGACATTGCCGACGGCCGGGGTGGCACGGCTCGCGGCGCCTTGACGGTCGAGGTCACCAAGACAGCGCCGCTCCTGCCGCCCATCGCCCGTGACGACATCGTCGACCTGACCCAGGTGATCGGGAAGGAGAGTGTCGCGGTCGAGGTGCTGGGCAATGACGAGGATCCGGACGGTGTCAGCGACAAGCTCACCGTCACGATCGGCGAACCGGGCATTGTCGTCGACAAGGGCACCTTGACCATTCCGGTTAAAGAGGATCGACAGGTGCTCGTCTACACGGTGACCGACAAGGACGATCTGACGGCGAAGGCGGTCGTCATCGTCCCCGGGATCGGCCGCGAGGCTCCGAAAGACGATCCGCAGCAAGAACCGCCCGGGCCGCCGCCCACGCTGCGATCGGAGAAGTTGCCGGTGCGTGTCAAGGCCGGCGCGGCGCTGCGACTTCCCCTTGATGACTATGTGTCGGTTCGCGACGGGCACTCGCCGCGGCTGACCTTCGAGAAGAACGTCCACGTGGGGCCGGGAGCCGACGGCTCCTCGCTGGTCGCCGACGCGAGCACGCTGACTTTTACCTCGGCCAAGGACTTCGGCGGGGACACCTCGCTGACCTTCGAGGTGACCGATGGAAAGTCGGCCGACGACCCCGCGGGTCTGCGGGCGACGCTGACCATTCCGATCGTCGTCGAGGCGACCAAGAACTCGCCACCGGTCTTCCAACCGTCCCCGGTCATCGTCGAGGCCGGCGGCCCGAAAACGACGGTCGATCTGCGGCCGATGGCCACCGATCCCGACCCGGACGACCAGACGAAGCTGACCTTCACCCTCACCGGGGCCCCGGGTATTGGTGCCTCGCTCAGCGGGTCGACGCTAACCGCGTCCGCCCCGCTCAGCGTGGAGCCGGGGACGGCGGTGACGGCCAAACTGACCGTCTCGGACGGGACGAATCCGCCCGTCGATGCCAGCTTGACCATCCAGGTCGTCGCCACGACGAAGCCCATGATGACGACGCGAGATGCCGAAGTCGAAGCCAAGGCGGGCGAACCGACAACCGTGGACATTGCGGCATACGTCACGAATCCCTTTGCGGCGGAAGGAAAGCCGATCACACTCGTCGGCAGGCCCACGATCGCCGGCGACGGCGCCCTAACGGGCGCGACCGGCACGGAGATCACCGTGACGCCCGGCGGGACCTTCCATGGCCAGCTGACGGTCACCTACCGCGTAGGCGACGCCACCGGCCGTCCGGAGCGTCAGGTTGACGGCCGGATCCTGCTCACGGTGCGCGCCAGGCCGGACCCGCCCACCAATGTCTTCGCCGAGACCAAGGCGTCGCGCACGGCGTCGGTCTCGTGGACACCAGGGCCGGCCAATGGCGCACCGATCACGGGCTTCACCGTGAAGTGGGCGGGTGGGAGCAAGACTTTTGGTCAGGTGACCAGTGGCACGATCACCGAGCTGAAGAACGACACGGAATACAGCTTCACCGTCACGGCGACCAATGACGTCGGCGAGTCTGAACCCTCCAAACCCTCGCCGAAGGTGCGCCCCGATGTCCGGCCCGACGCGCCGGCAGCACCCACGGCGACATTCGGAGACCGGCAGGTCGCGTTGACGTGGACCGAACCGCACACCGACGGTTCGGCGATCCTCTACTACACCGTCGAGATCAGTCCGCCGGCCGGGGGCAGCGCGCAGCAGAAGGCGACGGGGACGTCGTACACCTGGACGGGCCTGACCAATGGCACCGCCTACCAGTTCCGTGTCCGCGCGCATTCCAATGCCGTGGACCCCTCCGATTTCGGGCCCTACTCGAGTGCCGAGATCCCGGCGGGTCCACCGGCAACTCCGGCGGCACCGACCGCCAAGGGCAATGGCGATAAGACCCTGCCGCCGTCGGCTGCGGTGTCCTGGGCGGAACCGAACGGCAATGGCGATGACGCGATGACCTACGAGGTCCGGCTGACCGGGGGGAGCACGCTCTATACGGGCTCGGCCTTGTCGAGCAATTTCAATCTGACCGTCGGGACCTCTGCGCAGACCTTCCAGGTGCGGGCGACCAACAAGGCCGGCACGAGCGACTGGTCGGCTGCCTCGAACGGGGTGCGCCCGTTCATGGCACCGGGCGCTCCGACCGGGGTGCGGGCCGAGGCGACGGGCAATGACAATGAGGTTCGGATCAGCTTCACGCCCGGTGCCGCCAATGGTGCGCTGCCCGGTGAGATCACGTATGCCTGGGCGGCCGGTGGCCGCACCGGGACGCTGCCCGCGGGTGGCGGCTTGGTGCGCGACGGGGCCTTCGTCAATGGGAATGATGTCGGGGTCACCGTGACCGCCACGGCGCACGTCGACGGCACCGATGCCACTGGCACGCCCTCGGCCTCGGCCGTGGCCAACGCCTACGGCCCCCCGCGTGTCCCGTCGGTGAGCGCGAGCGGCAACATCAACAATGTGACGCTCAGATGGGAGGCCGGGGCCACGACGAATGGTCGGCCCATCGAAGCCGTACAGATCCAGACTGCCGACGGCGTCTTCGACGTCCCGGTCAACGGCAGCCGGGACGAGGGCAATGGGCGCTCACAGGAGCGCTGGATCAAGGCGCAGGTAAAGGCCGGTGGTATCTGGTCGGGTTGGTCGAACATGGCGTCGGCACGGACGTGGGAACCGCCATACAGCTCAACGCGGCACAACGGCGACACCCCCTGCCCCCGTGGCGTTGCTGGGCCGTGCCGAAAGGTAGAGATCGCGCTGTCGCGCTGGGACCCGGGCCGGAGGGTCCACTGCTGGGTGCCCGGCGTGAGTGCGTCCTCGTGGAACCAGTATCGCGCCGTCGACGGTAACGGAAACGCCGGATGGGACGGCGTGGGCCGGGAGGGACAGCTCTTCGATACCGATCGATCTCCGATCCCCGACGGGGACAACACCATCGACTGTGACTACGGCTGAGGAGACGTCATGACACTAGCCCCCGAGAACGCCGCGTGGTTCGCCAATATTTTCGGCCAACTCACCGACAACGTCGGGCAAGCCTTGCTCGGCAAGGCGCCGGTCATCCGGCTGGCGTTGACTTGCCTGCTCAGCGAGGGCCACCTGCTGCTCGAGGATGCTCCGGGAACCGGCAAGACCATCCTCGCCCGTGCCCTCGCGGCGACGGTCCAGGGCAGCCACTCCCGCATCCAGTTCACTCCTGATCTGTTGCCCTCGGATATCACCGGCATCACGATGTACGACCAGCGCAAGGGGGCGTGGGAGTTCCACAAGGGGCCGGTCTTTCATGCCATCGTTCTGGCCGACGAGATCAACCGGGCCTCGCCGAAAACGCAATCGGCCCTCCTGGAGGCGATGGGCGAGAGTCAGGTGACCGTCGATTCGGTCCGCTACCCAATCGAGCGGCCCTTCATGGTCATCGCCACCCAGAACCCGATCGAGCAGGCCGGCACCTACCGCCTGCCCGAGGCACAACTGGACCGCTTCTTGATGAAGGCATCGGTCGGCTACCCGGACCGGGCCGCGTCCGTTCAGGTGCTCGCCGGTTCGGCGAATCCCGACCGGACCGCCTCCCTCAAGCCTTTGATCACCACCAAGGCCGTCGCAGAGATGGCCGACGCCGTCAAGGGAAACCACGTCGACGAGGCCGTCCTCGACTACGTCCAGCGCCTGGTCGAGGCCACCCGTGACGACCCGGACACCCAGCTCGGAGTCTCGACCCGCGGCGCGATCGCCATGGTGCGTTGTGCGCGTGTGTGGGCTGCGGCCCACGGCCGCAACTATGTGCTGGCCGACGACATCAAGGAACTCGCCGCCCCGGTCTGGACGCACCGCCTGGTGCTGACGCCCGAGGCGGACTTCGCCGGCTGCACGTCGACGACCGTGATCGCTCGCGCTCTCGCCGGCGTCCAGGCCCCGATGCAACGGGCAGCTCGGTAGGTCTCGATGACGACGGCTTCGGTGGGTCTGGCCTGGCGGCGGCGGGTCTGGTCGCTGCGCGACCGCGCAGTCGACCTCGTCGGCCCGCGAACTGCGCCCGTCCTCGCCGCCGTGCGCCCGTGGACTCGGTCGGTCACCGGGCTCGGTTGGGTCGTCCTGGGCGGCGGTCTGCTGGCCCTCGTGGTCGGCCGTGATCAGGGCTGGACCGAACTGACCGTTGTCGGGCTGACCTTTCTCGTCGTCACGATACTGGCCCTCGCGTGGACGCTCGGGCGGGCGGCCTACGACGCCGACATCGTTCTCGACCGGGACCGGGTGTCCGTCGGCGAGAAGGCTTTCGGGGCCGTGACTGTGCGCAATCGCGCGGGCCGGATGCTGCTCCCTGCCCGGATGGAGCTTCCCGTCGGATCCGGAGTGGCCTCCTTCGACCTGCCTGCCCTGGCCAAGGACGCAGACCACGAGGTCCTCTTCTCGGTCCCGACCAGGCAGCGGGGTGTGATCGCGATCGGACCGGTCCGCTCGGTCCGGGGCGATCCCCTCGGGCTCCTGCGCCGGATGCGGGAATGGACCGGCGCTCATACGCTCTATGTCCACCCGGCCACGGTGCCGATCGAGGCCAGCACCAAAGGCTTCCTCAAGGACATCGAAGGCGTGACAACGCACGACCTGGCCTCGTCCGATGTGGCCTTCCACGCCTTGCGTGAGTACGTCCAGGGAGACGATCTGCGCACGGTGCACTGGCGGACCACAGCACGCGTCGGTCGGCTGATGGTGCGCCAGTTCGAGGAGACCCGGCGCTCCCATCTGCTGCTCATCCTCTCCGTGGCCGAGGCCGACTATGCCGATGCGGATGAGTTCGAGGTGGCCGTCTCGTCTGTGGCTTCCATGGCTCTCCAGGCCCTGCGCGAGGAGCGGCAGGTCAGCGTGGTGGCCGGTCGTGGCCGAATCCGCTTCGCTACCGGGGCCGCACTGCTCGATCAGCTAGCCCCGTTGAGCACGGATGGTCGCGCGAAGCCGTTGCGTGACCTCGCCGCGGACGCCGTCGCCCTGGTGCCCAGCGCATCGATGGCGGCCCTGGTCACCGGGTCGCTCCCCACACCGCGCGTGCTCCGCGCTGCACATTTGGCGGTGCCGGCGCAGGTCGCGGCCTTTGCCGTCCGATGCGTGACGGACGGCCAATGCACACGCCGCCGGATCAGCACCCTGACCGTGATCGACGTCCCGACCCTGGCCGATCTGCCGAGGGCGGTGCGATCGATCCGATGATCGAGAGTCCTCCGCTGAGCGTCGACCCGTCGATACCGCCACCCGACAATCGTGGCGGGGTCCGGGCACTCTCGCGCGCCGCTGCGCTGGACCTGATGGCCATGGCCGGCCTGCTCGGCGTCGGTGCCTGGTCATTCGGCTCTGTTTACGACTCGACGCTGGGCTACCGCGCGGCCTTCGGCGGGCTCCTCGCCGGCCTGACGATCGCGCTGATCGGGGCATGGCGACGGCTCGGTCTGCTGGCCACGGCGGGAGTGACGGCGCTGGCCTACTTCGGCTTCGGCACCGCACTGGCGCTTCCCTCGCTCGGCGTCGCTGGGGTGATCCCGACCCTGAGCTCGCTGCGGCGGCTGCTGCTCCTCGTCGTTCAGGGCTGGCGGGACCTGCTGACCGTGAGCGTGCCGGCCGACGACTTCGTCGGCCCGGCGGTCGTGCCCTTCCTGTCGGCTCTGGTGCTTGCCACGAGCGCGGGCAGCATCGCCCTGCGTGCACGCCGCTACCTCTGGGCGCTCGTGCCGAGTGCCCTGCTGCTCGCGGTCGGCATCCTGTGGGGAAGCAAGAGCGCATCGGGCGCCCCGGCGCAAGGAGTCCTGTTCGGGGCGACGGCACTGGGGTGGGGTTCGTGGCGAGGATCTGCCGCGCGGCGCGCAATAACGTCGGAGTACCTCGAAGGCGACGCCGGCTTCTCGGGTACGGCCGTGCGCCGCGCCGCTGCCGCGGTGGCGACGATCGCCGTGGCCGCCGGTTTGGCCAGCGTCGTCGCTCCCGCATGGGGCGCGACGTCGAATCGACATGTCCTGCGAGACAATGTCATTGCCCCCTTCGATCCGCGCGCGTATGCCAGCCCACTCACCCAGTACCGCTATCTCGAGACCGATCTCAAGAAGCAGGTCCTGCTGACCGTGACCGGCCTCCCCGCCGAGGCGCGACTACGCCTGGCAACCCTGGACACCTTTGACGGCGATGTCTATGCCGTTGAGGCGGCTTCCGCCGGCTATCTGCACATCGGTTCACGCGTCGACGTCGGTTCGCGGCAGGGGAAGCCGACCACCATCGGGGTAAGGGTCGGGAAGTACGCGGGGATCTGGCTGCCCGGCGGTGGCGATGTCCGAGCCGTCCGGTTCACCGGCGACGACGCCAAGCAATGCGCCGACGGGCTCTACTACAACTCGGCGACCGGCACGGTGGCGACCACGGCGGGCGTGGGGGAGGGAACGGCATACGAGATCTCGGTCGTGCTCCCGACCCGGCCCCCGGACGCGCAACTGTCCAGCGCAACGATCCGTCCAGTCGAACTGGCCGTGCCGCGCGCAGTGCCGGACGCCGTGGCGCAAACGGCCGCCGATCTCGCGGGTGAGGCGAGCACGCCATACGGTCAGTTGTCGGCGATCGCCGACCGACTACGCACCGAAGGCTTCTACGCGAACGGCGAGGACGCGGCTTCGCGAAGCGGACACACCGCCGAGCGGATCGGGGTCATGCTCGCGCAACCCGCGCTCGTGGGGGACGACGAGCAATACGCCGTCCTGATGGCACTGATGGCGCGGCAACTCGGGTACCCGGCCCGAGTGGTAATGGGGTTCTATCCCGGGGCGACGTCGAGCCGTGCAGCGGACGGTTCCGTGGCCTTGACGGGCGCGGATGCGCACGTTTGGGTGGAGGTGGCGTTCCAGCCGGACGCGTGGGTGGCCTTCGACCCGACACCGGATCACGACCGCAAGCCGCAGAAGGAGATCAAGAAGCAACGGCTCTCGCCGATGCCGCAAGTGCTCAATCCGCCCGATCCACCACGCAGCGATGCGGATCGGCCCCTCGACTACGAGGGCGTGGCCAAGCCACCCCAGGATGACGAAGGCACACCGCTTTGGGCGCGGATCGGAAAGTATGTCGTGCTCGGGGCCGGTATCTGCCTGGCCTTGGCCAGCCCGCTGCTCGTGCTTCTCCTGCTCAAGCATCGCCGCCGCCGCCGGCGGCTGACTGCACCCACGCTCGCGGAACGCGTCAGCGGCAGCTGGGAAGAACTCCGTGACGCGACGGTCGATCTCGGGGCGCCCCCGTTGCGGTCGGCGACGCGCAGCGAGCACGCAGTTGCCCTGCGTAAGCACTTCCCGGACACCGACGCCGCGCCCATAGCCACCGCGGTCGACGCTCTGGTCTTCTCCGCTGCCGAACCGACACCGGACGACGTGCGGCGCATGTGGTCCGAAGTCGACGTACTCCTTCGCGGCATCCGCCGTTCGGTGCCCACCCGGCGACGGCTCCGGGCCGTCACCTCCATCTCCTCGCTGCGAGCAAAACGCCAATCGAAAGGGCTGTCATGACCATGTCCGCGAGCATTCCCGCCGACGACACCGGCCACCATCCGGCACTGGCCGGCTATGCCCCGGCGTCGACCGGCGAGCGCATCCTCGGGTATCTCCTGGATGCAGTGGTCGGCGGGGTGATCGGCTTCATCGCATTTGTGCCCCTGTTCGCTGCCTTGCTCAGTGTGGGCGGCTCCTCGAGCAGCGATGAGGTGGGCGGCGCGCTGAGCATCGGCTTGGTGGGAGCGATCGCCGTCAACGTCGTCTTCTGTGTGCTCGCCCTCTACGTCCTCTTTGCCAAAGGGTCGCGGGTCGGGGCGATCCTCCTGGGGCTGCAGAATGTCGATGTCCAAACCGGCCGAGTGTCGGGCGGCAAGACCTTTCTGAAGTACCTCCTGCAGAGTCTGGTCATCGGCCTGACCCTCGGGTTAGGCGCCATCCTGCTCGTGGCGACGATCCGCCCAGGTCTAGGCCGCAACTGGTTCGACCGGGCGACTGGCGTGGTCGTGATCAACAACCGGCGAGGCCGCAAGCCTGGCGCACGGGCCGCCGAGACCCCGACGGGCGTGCCAGAACGGATGCCCCCGCCGGCTATTCAGCACGTGGCCTTCCCCGGTTCCGCATCGCCCTTCGGTCAGGGTGCGCCCGCCATTGGCGCCCCGGGAGCCGTCGCTTCCGGCGGTATGCCGTTGCCCTCGGCCCCGCAGCCGGCTCCCGTTTCGCCCCTGGACAGCTGGCAACCCGCCACGGGCCCGTCGGGACTGGCGCCGTCGAACTCTCCGTTCGTCCCGTCACCGCCCAATTCTCCGTTTGCGCCGCCGTCGGCCGGCGGGTTCCCGGGTACGTCAGCGCCATCGGCCTCCCCCCATTCTCCGTCGCCATCCGATGTGTTCCCGGGAGAGCCGGTGGCGCCGGCGTTCGACGTCGGTTACGTCGCTCAACCGGCGGCACCGAGTTTCCCGAACGCCCTGGACTTCGGCGTACCGGCACCGACGCCCACTTTCGCCGAGCCGGCACCTCTCGTGCGGGACATGCGCCCGCCGCAGGAGCCGGTGAGCGCCCCGGTGGCCGGCGGCGGCAACGAACTGGACCGGACCCTGGCCCGCTCGTTCACCACCGTCCGCATCCGCATCGACAATGGCGAGGTCCTGGACATCGACACCCCAGTTCTCCTGGGGCGGAACCCCGGTCAGCTGCCCGGGTTCGAATCGGCGCGCTTGATCCCGGTCGCGGATCTCGCTCGTTCCATCTCGAAGACCCACCTGGCCGTCGGTCCGGATGGAGCCGGCGTCTGGGTCGAGGACCTGAACTCGATGAACGGCGTGCGCGTCACGGTTCCTGGGGGTGCGCCGACGAAAGCCATTGTCGGGCAGCGTTATCCAGTTCCTCCGGGCGGCCGCGTGGAGTTCGGTGATCGCAGCTTCGTCGTCGTTGCCGGCTGATATGACGCAGCACGAGATGATCTTCACGGTCGCCGCAGGTGTTGCGACCGATCGTGGACGGCGACGCCAATCGAACGAGGACGGCTATCTGGCCAGTGCGCCCGTCTTTCTGGTCGCGGACGGTATGGGTGGGCACGTCGGCGGCGCCGCAGCATCTCGTGCCGTCGTGGCGGCCTTTGTCGACAGCATCGCGGGAACGTGGGTGACACCCGCCGGTCTTGATGAGGCTGTCGCGCGAGCGGCCCGCGAGGTGTCCGCCCTACCGGCCTCGGCCCGCTCGGCACCCGGCTCCACAGTCACCGGTGTCGGTATGGCGGAGCAGAATGGGACGCCCTGCTGGCTGGTCTTCAATATCGGGGATTCGCGCACCTATCGGCTCTCCGACGGGGAACTCGAGCAGGTGACGATCGACCACTCCCTCGTGCAGCAACTGCTCGATCACGGCGCAATCGATGCGGTTGAGGCCCGTAGCCACGGCGAACGTAATGTCATCACGCGGGCTCTCGGCGCCGGGATGTCGACTCGGCCGGCCGTCGACCAGTGGCTCCTCGTGGCGGCGCCCGGGGACCGGATACTGATCTGCAGCGACGGCCTGCACGGCGAGCTGACCGACCAGCTGATAGCCGCCACCTTGCTGTCCGTCCCGGAACCGGTGGCCGCGGCGCGGAGTCTTGTGGCCGCGGCGATCGAGGCGGGGGGCCGGGACAATGTCACCGCCATCGTGGTCGACGCGATCGAGGTCGTCGCTGCGCCCCGAGAGTCTACCCCCGCCGCCGACCCGGATGACGTCATGGATCTCGACGGGCCGACCCTCCCCAGGACGATGCGTGTACCCGAACCCTTGGCGGAGTCCGAATGACGCCGGTCGAGGTGACATGGATTGCCGGTGACGACCACGGCCTGGTCTGGCCTGATGGGTTGGCGCTGGTCGATGGTGATCTGGAGTTGTCGGTTGCCGAACAGCTGTGGTCGGTCATGTCCGACGGCAGCGATCTAGCGGGATTCCTCGAGGGGTTGAGCACCGCCTGCGGTGGTCTGTTGGCGATCCCCGGCTTTGCGATCGGCCTTCGATTGTCCGATGGGGTGCACTTCGCCGTCCGTGGAGATTTCCGCGTCCACGCGACGGACGCTGCCGGTGAGCCACTCGACATCAGCGGTGGCGAAGCGGTGACCTGGTCCGAGCGGCTGGTCCCGGGCACAGTGGCGTTCATGCTCTCGGGGCCTGCCGATGCGGAGGGCGTCGCTCGTCGGCTGGCGAACGGTGTCGTGCCCGCCAGCCGGCTCACGAGCGGTCTTCGAACCGGGCAGGACGCCGAAGGAGCGCGCGACGACTTGGTAGAGTCGCCGGAGACCTCCGAGCCGGTGGGCCGAGCCCTCGAGGACGAGGGACTGGTCGTGGGGTTCCCGGGCAACGAGGACCTCGGGGCCACCGCCGCGCCGAACGATCTCGATGTCACTCGACTGCCGGAGGACGACCTGGTCACCCTCCTCCCCGGCGAACTGGATGTGGACGGGCCGATCCCCGGAGCCTTCGACGATCTGTGGGACGCGACCATCGCGCGATCGGTGGAGGAGGCCGCGGTCCGGAACGCGGGCGAGGAACACACGTCCGCAGGCGTGCCCAATCGTCCCTCCGGCCCTGGCGCGCCGTCGCCCGGTACCCCCGCAACCGCGGGTCCGACCCCGGGGACGGGCTCAGGTGCCGATCCATGGTGGCGCAACGCCGACGGACTGATCTCCGGTGTGCCGGTCGGACCCGGCGTCGGCGGCGCCGGGCCCTGGCAGCAGCCCGCCAGGCACGGCGACCACGACGGCGAGACCATCGGCCGCCTGGATCTGGAAGGCCTGGTCCCGGGCATCAGCGATCGACGGGCGGTCGGGCACCCGGGACCAGGCGGCGGGGCATCCGTCGCCCCGGACCCGACAGCTGTCCCTGCTGTCTTCTGCAGCCGTGCTCACCCGAACCCACCTCAGAGCACGGCGTGCCGCATCTGCCGGGAGGCCATCCCGCCTGATGTCGGCCGGCGAGTCGCGCAGCCCGTCGTCGGCCGGATGCGCGCGTCGACGGGCGCGACCTGCGAGTTGATCGGGATCGTCCTGGTAGGCCGCAAACCCAGTGGTGCACGAGGGCACGGCGCGGACCTGCCGCAACTGCTCGTCATACCGGGCTATCCGCACGTGTCGAGCAACCATCTGGAGATCCGGGTGGACGGGTGGACGGTGTTCGCGCGCGATCTCGGTTCGCTGAACGGCACCTTCCTGCGGCGCCGGGGCGAGCAACCCAGCAAGCTGACCGAGCCGATCCCGATCTACAACGGGGACATTCTCGACCTGGGGCACGGCGCATCGGTGGTCTTCGAGGAAATGCCATGAGGCGGCAACAATCCGAGCCGCCGCACATTGAGGGATATGACTTCGTCCGGTTTCTCAAGGGCGGCGGATTCGCCGATGTCTTCATCTATTCCAAGCACCAGCGCAATGTGGCGGTCAAGGTGCTCCTGCGTGATGTTGGAGGCAAGCAAGCGACCTTCGAAGCGGAGGCGCAGGCAATGGCCCGGTTGTCGAACCATTCCAGCATCGTCACCATCTACGACGCCGGGGTCGCCGCCGGCGGTGCGCCCTACCTCATCATGGAGTACTGCAACCGGGGCGACGTTTCACTCGATCTGGTTGCCCGGCCTTACGCCTTGGATCGGGCCCTGGAGATCGCGATTGCGGTCGCGGGTGCCGTGGAGACGGCCCACCGGATGGGCATCCTGCATCGGGACATTAAACCGGCGAACATCCTGTTCACCCAAGGCGGCAAACCCGCGTTGACAGACTTCGGGATCTCAGGCTCGCTGACCGGGCAGAGCGAGGGTCCGGACGCCTTCTCGACGCAGTGGGCGCCGCCAGAGCAGATATCCGGTGGGGCGATGACCCGGGCCGGCGATGTCTATTCGCTGGCGGCGACCTTGTGGACCATGGTGGTAGGGCGCAGCCCCTTCATTCTCGCGGATGGCCCGAACGACAATCTGGCTCTCGTTCGCCGCGTCATGACCGCGCCCGTGCCGCCCACCCGGGTCGTCGGCGTCCCCGAATCCCTGGAGCGCGTGTTGGCCATCGCGATGGCGAAGGATCCCGACCAGCGCTATCAGAGTGCTGCCGAATTCGCATTCGCGCTCAACGCCGTTCAGAACGAGATGCACACTCGCCCCACGCCCTTGGAGGTCCTCACCGACGATGAGGAGATAGAGGCGGACTCGGGCGAGCGAAGCGGAACCGTGGTTTCCGGATACACGCCCGTCGACCCGAGCGGGACGAGCCAGCCGGTCGAGACCAATCGGCATACGTCGCCACGTGCGACGCCCACCTCGCAGCCGGTCGCATCGACTCTCGATCGCGGCGCACCTCACGCCGTCACCGAGAGTTCCACGCACGTGGGTGGTGATCGCCGACTACAGCCCGGTGTCATCGATGCTTTCGGTTCGGGCTCGCCGACGCGAGTGACGCAACTGCCCGCCCTACCGGTGCCCGGGCTCATCGAGGGCGACACCCAGCGGGCCGACCGGACCGGAGATGCTCGGGTGGCGCGACCGCCCGACCCGCCTGTCGATGCCCCCCCGCACGGTGGTTCTCGGGTCGGCGTCATTGCTGCCGCTATCGCGGCCCTGTTTGCAGTCGGCGGAGTCAGTGCGTACCTCATTCTCTCCCAAGGGGACTCAGGAACAACTGCCGGGCAGACGACCAATACGACTGCCGCCCCTGTGGATCCGATCGGCGATGTCGTCCCGCCCCTGGTCGGGTTGACGCTGGCCAAGTCGGGCAGCAAGGTCACGGCGAAGTGGTCGAATCCCGCGCCGCTACCGGGGGATGTCTATCTCTACGGCGTCCTGGATCCGTCGACCGAGTTGACGCTGGTTCAGACGAGCGAGACGCGGGTGACGGTGCCCGCCGTCAAGGGGCGCACGTGTGTGTCGGTCCAGCTTGTCCGACAGACCGGATCCAAGTCCGATCCCATCAAGGAGTGCGTCTGATGACTGACGAAACATATTCCCTGACAGTCGATTTCGCGGGCGAGGTGCATCAACTCGACGGCTCGACCAGCTTTGTCATCGGCCGGGAGGGTGACCTCGTGATCGACGACAATCCGTATCTCCACCGGCATTTCATCGAGTTCAGCCTGGTGGACGGTCTGTGGTGGGTGCGCAATGTGGGATCACGGATCGCGGCCTTCCTCACCGATGGGCAGGGGCTGATGCGGACATCGCTCGCCGCGGGGGCGCGGCTACCGCTCGTCTTCCCGAGCACGCTGCTGACCTTCACAGCGGGTGCCACGGCGTACGAGGTCATCCTGACCACGGACGTGGCGACCTATGAGACCCAGCAACACCGCGTGGTCACGACGGGCGACACCACCATCTCGCCGACCACGTTCACCGAGACTCAGCTGTTGGCCATCCTCGCCCTTGCCGAACCACTCCTGCGGCGCGCCGGATCGGGAGCGGCCGAAGTACCTGCTGCGGTGGATGCCGCGCGTCGTCTCGGCTGGGCGCAGACGCGGTTCAACCGCAAGCTGGACAATGTCTGCGACAAGCTGACTCGCGCCGGGGTGCGCGGCCTGCACGGTAGCCCCGGTGCCGAGGCAAGCAATAGGCGCCTACAACTCGTCGAGTATGCCGTTTCCACCCTCCTCGTCACGCGCTCCGACTTGCCCCTCCTCGATCGTGAGGCACGCAAGAACGCCACCGTCCTGGCCCGCGCCGCTCAAGGCCACCCGATCGAGGACCCGGGAGACGACGAATGAGAATCCGGCTCACCCTGCGGCGTCCCGACGGCAGCCGCGCCAATGTGCAAATCGTGGCGGACGGGACGGCGACGGCCGGGGATATGGCGGCGGCGCTCGCGGCGGGGGAGGACGGCAGGGCCGATCCGGGACGACGGGACCTGACCTTGCGCTTGCTCGGATCGCGCGGCGAGGGGGCGACCCTGGCGCCGGCGACGCCGGTCCTGGAGGCCGGGCTCCGCTCCGGGGCAACCGTCGAACTGGCTCATGCCGCGGCAGCCGGCAAGGCGGATCGGGGCAGCGTGGGCGCGCTGCTGCGCGTCGTGACCGGGCCGAACTCCGGGCTCGAGGTGCAACTGCCCATCGGATCGAGCGACTTCGGTCGTTCTCACGATTGCGATGTTCGCGTCAACGACCCGCTTGTCTCGAAGCGCCACGCACGAATCAACGTCGGAGATCGAGTGGACATCGTCGACACAAACTCGGCCAATGGTGTCGTGATCGGGGGGGTCCGCGTCGCGCGGGCCACGCTGGGCAATGGGGACTTGGTCACCGTCGGGGCGACGACGTTCACCGTGTCCCAACTGCAGACGTCCGTGCAGGGTGAGGCAACCAGCGATGTGGCCTTCGTCCGTCCGCCGCGGGTCCTGGAACGTCCCAGGTCTGAGTCCATGGCATTGCCGGATGCGCCGCGGGCGCCCCGAGCGAGCTTCTTCCCCTGGGTGGCGATGATGGCGCCCCTGCTGATGGGGACGGTCATGTTCGCCTTCAACCGCACACCGCAGGCCGTGCTCTTCATCATGATGAGCCCGGTGATGATGGCGGGGAGCTTCTTCGGCCAGAAGGTCGACTCGCGGCGCCAGCTCAGGCTCGACCTCGCGACCTTCGAGAAGGATCTTGAGCGGGTGACGACCGAGGTGCGCCACGCGCATGATCGAGAACGCGAACAGCTGCTGAACGTGCACCCATCAGTGGCCCAGTGCGTGCAGGCCGCAGCGAGCCTGAGCCCGGTGATGTGGTCCCGCCGTCCCGAACACCCGGAGTTCCTCCAGACCCGACTCGGCATCGGCGCAGTCGAGCCCAAGTGCATTGTGGAGCGGCCGAAACGCGTCGGTGTCCCGGAGTGTGTGGACAAGGTCGTCGCGGCCCACCAGTCGTTGCTGACGCTACGTGACGCCCCCGTGGTTGCCGACCTGCGCTCGGTCGGCGGAATCGGCCTCAGCGGTGACCGGGGGCCAGTGGACGATGTCGCCCGCGCCCTCGTCGCGCAGATCGCCATCCTGCATTCGCCGGCCGAGGTCGTGCTGTGCGTTCTGACGTCGAGCGCGGGCAGGCAGCGCTGGTCGTGGCTCGAGTGGCTGCCCCATGTGGCCTCGCCGCACTCACCCGTCAGCCAACACCTGGTGGCCGACGCCATCAGCGGGACGAGCCTCTTGGGTCAGATCGAGGACGTGATCGACGTGCGTCGGCAAGCGTCCGGAGCGACGGCGGCGGCGAGGGGCCCCCTGGTCAAGGACGAGGACCGCCCGCAATCTCCGTTGCCGGCCGTCGTGGTCATCGTTGATGAGTCGCTGGTGGATCGCGGCCGGTTGACCCGCGTGGCCGAACGCGGTCCGGATTTCGGTGTTTTTGTGGTGTGGGTCGCCACCAGCAGACACGTGATTCCGGGTGCCTGCCGGACGTTCGTGGACATCGGTTCGACGAACCCGGTCGCGGGCATGGTCCGCACCGAGAAGACGCTGAACCCCTTGCATTGCGAGGGTCTGGACCTGGCCACGGCGGCGCAAGTGGCTCGACAACTTGCGCCGGTGACCGACAGCGGGGCACCCACCGACGACGATAGCGATGTGCCACGGTCGGTCCCTCTCGTCGCTCTTTACGACGACGCCTCTCCCGACGATCCGGAAGCGGTGCTGGCCGGCTGGCGCGAGAACGGCTCGCTCACCGTGCGCGACGGAACGCCCGCGCTGGCCGTGGGCCGCCCTGCCGGCTTGCGGGCGTTGGTCGGGCATACCGGGTCGGAGAAGTTCGCGCTGGACTTGCGCACCCAAGGGCCGCACGCCCTGGTGGGGGGAACTACGGGTGCCGGCAAGAGCGAATTCCTGCAGGCCTGGGTCCTCGGGCTGGCGCGTGCCTACAGCCCGGACCGAGTCGCCTTCCTGTTCGTCGACTACAAGGGCGGAAGCGCATTTGCCCGGTGCGTGGATCTGCCGCACACGGTGGGGATGGTTACCGATCTCTCGCCCTACCTCGTCCAGCGCGCGCTGAAGAGCCTACGGGCGGAGTTGCGCTTCCGCGAGCACCTGTTGAACGACAGGGGCAAGAAGGACCTGATCGATCTCGAACGCACAGGAGATCCGGACTGCCCACCCAGCTTGATCATCGTCGTAGACGAATTTGCGGCCCTCGTCGGTGAGGTGCCGGAGTTCGTCGACGGCGTGGTCGACGTCGCCCAGCGTGGTCGCTCCCTGGGGCTGCATCTCATTCTGGCGACCCAACGCCCCGCGGGTGTCATCAAGGACAACCTGCGAGCCAATACCAACCTGCGGATCGCCCTGCGGATGGCCGACGAATCCGACTCATCGGATGTGCTGGGCACCCCGATGGCGGCCCACTTCGATCCCGGCACCCCCGGGCGCGGCGCGGCCAAGACCGGGCCGGGGCGGATCATGCAGTTCCAGTCCGCGTATCCGGGGTCACGCACACCAGCGACGCCCCAAGCGCCACCGATCCAGGTCTCAAGCCTGGACTTCGGTGCGGGGCGAAGCTGGACCCCGCCGGCTGTGAAGTCTGCGCCCGCCCCGGTCGCCACGGACCTCGATCGGATTACGGCCTCGATCGCCGCGGCGGCGCAGTTGGGGCGCGTGCCGGCGCCGCGAAAGCCTTGGCTGGACTCCTTGGCGGATATCTACAACCTGCGTCTGCTCACCCAGCGCAGCGACGATGCGCTCGTCCTTGGCGTGCTCGACGATCCAGAGAATCAGCGGCAGATCGCGGAGCATTTCCGGCCCGACGTCGACGGGAACATCCTCTACTACGGAGCGACCGGCTCGGGGAAGTCGGCGGCACTTCGGACGTTGGCGGCGGCCGCGGCGATCCTGCCTCGTGGAGGCGTGATTCACGTCTATGCCCTGGACTTCGCCAGTGGCGCGCTGGCGTCGCTCGAGACCTTGCCGCACGTCGGTGCAGTGATCCGCGGCGAAGACGAAGAACGAATCCGTCGCCTCATCAGGCGGCTGGTGGCCGTCGTGGACGAACGCACCGAGCGCTTCTCCGCGGTGCGTGCGGCCACTCTCAAGGACTACCGGGAGTTAGCCGGCGCGCCCAACGAGCCGCGGATCCTGGTGCTCGTCGATGGTTTCGGAGCCTTCCGGTCGGAGTATGAAGGCTCCATCCATCTCGACGCTGTCTACACCGCCTTCCTGAAGATTGTCGGCGAGGGGCGCGCACTCGGCATCCACGTCGCCATGACGGCCGACCGCCCGAATGCCGTCCCGACGACGGTGGCGGCAAGCTTCCTACGCCGAGTGGTGCTGCGCCAGGCCGACGAGGATGGCTACCTGGCCCTGGGCGTGCCGCGTGACATCCTCACGCCCGCCAGCCCACCCGGCCGTGCCCTCCAGGCCGACAAGCCGCAGGAGTTGCAGTTGGCGATCTTCGGTGGCGAACGCAGTGTTGCGGTCCAGGCCCGGCTCCTGGAGGAACTCGCTCAGACGGTGGCTCACAAGCTGCCCGTGCGGCCCGAGCCGGTGCGCGCGCTGCCCGCACTGATCACGGCGGCGCAAGTGCCCGCGAGCGTCGCCGGCCGTCCGGTGGTGGGCGTTTCGGACGAGTCCCTGCAGCCCATCGGATTCGACCCGTCCGGTCCCATACTCGTGGCCGGCGGTGCTCAAGTTGGCAAAACGTCGGCTCTTCGCTGGTTTGCTGAGTCCCTGCACCGCGCGTATCCGAGAGCGGAGCTTTTCCACTTCTCGCATCGCAAGTCGCCCCTGTCGGGATTGGCACTTTGGCGCGAGTCGCAGCACGATCCGGAGCAATCAGTGCAGCTCGCGTCCCGCTTGGCGTCGAGCCTTGCGAGTCCGCCGCCGGACACCGGACCAGGCGTGGTTGTCATCATCGAGAATCTGCCTGCCTTCGTCGATGGGCCCGTGGATGACGCATTGCGTGAGCTGGCGGTGCTCGCCAAGAAGCACGGACACCCGATCGTGGCTGACGGCGACACCTCGGACTGGACGACCTACTCCGATTTGCTGCGTGAGTTCCGTTCGGCACGAACGGGTTTGGTTCTGAAGCCCAGCACAGACGATGCCGACAACCTGCTCAACACGCCGACGCCGCGAACCCGTCCCGCGGACTTCCCTCCCGGGCGGGGCTACTGGATCGCGTCCGGGAAGTACGTCAAGGTGCAGATTCCGGTCGCCGAATGACGTGCTTGTGTCGTCAAATCTGAGGACTGGCGAGACCTCGCGGCTGGTGCCAATGTCAACCCGTGGCCAAGACAACAATCGAGCATTGGCTGCTGGTCTCGCGCCTCGGTGCGTTCGTTGACTCGGCGTGGGTCGCCGAACCCATCGACATTCCGGTAACGAGTCCGTAGGTTCATCAACAGCCAGAGAGCCTGGTTCAGATTCAAGGAGGAAAGTCATGGCCAGTATCACCCATGGTATGAACGTCGAAAGCGTTCGCGACATTGCCAAGCAACTTGACGGGCAGGCGCACGTCGTGGATCAAGTCATTGGCGCCGTTGACAAGCTGATCAGCCAGACGCAGAGTGACTGGGTGGGCAAGGACTCGCAGCAGTTCCAGCAACTTTGGCACGGCCAGTACAAGGGGCAACTGCAGAAGCTCAAGCAGGAACTTTCCGATCTCGCGGTGAAGGCGCGCAGTAGCGCTCGGAGTCAGGAAGACGCTTCGAACCAGCTCTGACATCTCTCCCGCGCGGGGTCGAGCAATCGGCCCCGTCGGCGGGCTTTGGTGCATCGCCAATAGTGAGACAAAGGAGGTGAATCGCCAGTGGCAATCACGCATGGCATGAACGTCGACTCGGTCAAGAGCATCGCTCGTGGCCTCGATCAACAAGCGAACTCTCTCGACCGCGTGCTCCAGGACGCCGGCCGTGCTCTTGGGCAGGCTGAGTCGATTTGGCGGGGCAATGACCGAGCGAGCTTCAGCGCTCGCTGGACGGGCGTGCATCGACCCGCACTCATTGGTCTTCGCGACGATCTGAGGCACCTCGCGAAGCGCGCTCAGGACAATGCCGCGGCGCAGGAGCGCCACAGCGATCATCTCATGGCGACCGCGGGAGGTAGTTCTGACGGCACCGGTGGCGGCGCCGGTCCCTTGACCCCCGAATTGCTCGACGTCTGGCGTCAAGTCGTCGGTGGTAAGGACGCCGAGCTTCAACAGTGGCTCGACGACAGCGGCTTATCCAGCGCCAACGACATACTCCGATTCTTCGACAACGTCCTCAGCAGTTCGGTCGCAAAGAACATCGCCGACTTTGGTCCACTCAAGTACGCAAACCTCGCTGCTGATACCGTCGCCGTCACCAATGATCTGACTATCTTGTTCGACGGGACGAAGTCCTTTGAAGACCGCTTCTTCGCCTTCACGGATGCCACGTCGAAGATCATCGACAAAATGGGGCCGGTCGGTCAGCTCGGTTCCATGAGCATTGACATTTGGACATTCAACGCGCAGATGGCGATGGAGACGGACTGGTCCGCGCAGGGCTTCGAAGACTTCAAGAATGGCCTGTTCCCACCCGGAACCGATTACAGCCCCCAAGGTATCGCGGACACCTTTACCTACGCGTGGCAGCACCCAGGTGAGACGGGTGAGGCCTTCAACGAAAGCATCTACGACCTTTGGGGATGGAAGTTTTGGCCCAAGAATTGATGTCCAAGGTGTCATCCGTCGTCCTCACGGACGACGAAATTTGCGCGATTTCGTACGCCGTCAAGCGGCCCTGGCCGACCCCCTTGGCCACGGTGGATTTGGGCCGGTACGAAGCCTTGATCGCGGCGGTCGCCCGGGGATCGAGGTCGCTCATTGCGCGAGGAATTCTCGCGGCCGACGGTGGGAGCGAGGCACTGGTCCTGGCCACCGAGCCGCTGCGTCGCAGCGCGGTTGTCACCCTGGGAGATGTCTCCGCAGATCTCGCGCCTGTGTCCGATGGGGTCCGCGTCGTCGTGTTCGAGCGTTCGACTCCTGAGTGCGCCACCTGGGCCATTCTCCCCGGAGGGTTGCACTCGTTTGCGCCGGGTGAGCGTGCGGACGTCATCGCTGAAATCGCCGGTTTGCTGGCCGCCCGCGCCTCAACCGCGGCTGCGGACCCTGATGCTTCCGCCCCAGAGCTGCTGATCACGGGCCATAGCTCGTCAAGCGGGTCCGTCGGCCTGGTCGCCGGACGGGTTTGCCGGCGGCTGACCGATTGGGACGCGACGACCGGGCAGTTTGGGAAGGCGGAACCGCTCCCGTCGACGCTTGTCACAGATCGCACGTGGTGGCAGGAGGCCGTAGCCGTCCTGTGGCCCGGCGAGGAATCGAGCGGCAGGCTCTAGTGAACCCCCGCCCGCCTGCTCGCGGACTGGCCGGAAAGGCCCCAACCACATGACGGCCAAAGCACCGACGACATACTGCTCGGGGTGCGGGGCGCCGGTGGCCGGGGAATTCTGTGGCGTCTGCGGGACGAGGCTGACCGGGGCGGGGGGCCGGTTGGGCGACGGCCGTTTGGACGGGCCTACGCGGGCAACTGACGTGGAGGCCGTCTCGTTCAGCGGTGGGCCAACGCCTCAGCCCGGTCGTGGTCCGCTGCGTATGGTCACGATTTTCCTCGGCGCGCTGGTCGCGTGCCTGCTCGGCGTCTTGGGCTATGTCGTACTGCGCGGCCGCGGGTCGGAGCTCGCCGCGAGTGGCATAACGACTTCATCCGCGGCTGGGGCGACGTCCAGCCCGTCGAGTGTCACGTCATCCCAGACGACACCCACCGAGGACGAAATTGCGAGTCATGAGCCCAAGCCGACCGAGTCCGAAACCAGCGAGACCAGGTCACCCGGCGCGATTGCGCTCGCCGAGCTGAAGTCGCTGCGCCGGGACGGCCTGGCGGGCCTGCGACTGGACGGCCGCTGGGTGATCCAGTTGGCCAGCAAGTTCAACGGGGTGTCGGACAAGAGCCTCGTCGCCGCCAACGGCAGCCATGTCTTCTATTACCCGGACATCGTGGCCGAGTACCGCGACCTGGAACAGCGGATGGCGGGGTACGGCTATCCGACCATGATGCTTCTCGCCAGCGATTTCGGGAGCCGACAGCGCCCCGAGAACCGGACGATCTGGGTGACGCTCACGGACCCCGGCGGCATCAGCAACTTCGAGTCGGGACAGTATTTCTGCGCGCAGATCTACCCCGAACTCAGTGGTAGGGATCGCGAAAACGTCTGCATGCCGCGGCGATTCATCCCGCCGGGAGACTGACGATGGCTACCTGCGTCATTTGCGGAGATGCGCTGTCACCTGATTCCGACTTCTGCGGCGGTTGCGGGTCGCCGAGAGCGCTCGCATTGGCCCCGGCCACCGGGCACCCGAGAGAATCGCCAGCGGGCCGTGCACACCGGACACCGGGCCCTTCTGCTGAGGAACCTCATTGGACGCACGGAATCGAGACAAGCCCGACTCCGCCGTCCCGCAGGTCGAACCCCGGGCGTGGGCTGATTGCTGGACTGGCAGCCCTGGTACTCGGGGGGATGGGTGCGGGCGGCTACCTGCTGCTTCGCGGATCCGCCGATCCGCTCTCGGCCACGAACTCGAATGCACCCGCTTCCAGCGCCACGGCCGTACAGCCGACGTCGCCCTCGAGCGCAGGCGCCGTCGAGTCGACGTCGGCCGCTTCGACCCACTCGAACTCGGGTGCGACTGCCGAACGGCGGGTCATCACCATGCTGGAATCCGCGACGGCGTGTCGGGCCTTCGACGACAGTCGCCTCTCGACGGCATACAGCGGGAATGACGTCACCAGTTGCCCGTTTGCGGAAGCCGTACGGACGGCGTATGTCCGCGCTCTCGGTTCTAAGCGCTATTCGGACGACGTCGTCGGCACCCTGAAGATCCGCGCACACAGCCCGGTAACGAAGAAGGACTACGTCATGACGTGCACCGACACCAACCCGGTGATGTGCCGCGGCGGGAACAACGCGGTGGTCTACATCGCGTCCTACCAGGATGCGGGCTGAGCGTGAACCGCACTCGGTCGCGGCGCCCACGCTTCCGGGCTCTGCCGGTAGCGCGAGTGATGGTCTTCGCCATCGTGGCCTTGGCGGCCGGACCGGCCATTGTGATCGGCTACGACCGGCTCCATCCGGTGGCAATGTCGTCACCGACCGCCGGCCCGAACTCGGCCAGCTCAGCCATTTCATCAACCGGTGTGCCCCGGCTGACGCCGGCTCGGTCGCGGGCTCCGTCCGGATCGGTCACGACGATTTCCCCAGCCGAGTCAACGACGTCCGCCCCCTCTGCGACCGGATCGTGGGAGGTCCGGGGGGCCCCGGCCGAGGTGGCGGCGAGCTTCGAGGAAGCGACTCGGGGCCTGGGCGTGGTCGGGGTGGCATACGCGGTCGTGGGCCGTGGCGGGCTGATTCGGACGCTCGGGACGTGGCGCACCGGCCCGGCCTGGTCGACCTCGAAAGTACCCGTCGCCATTGCCGCCGGCCGCCACCCGACCGGCGAAACGCAACAGCTCATCCAGGCCGCGTTGACGCGCTCCGACAACGCAGCGGCCGAGGCGCTCTGGGCCAACCTCGGCGGCGGAGGGACTGCGGCCGCGCTGGTGGATGACCAGCTGCGCCGGCTCGGTGATGACGAGACCCGCGTTCAGGCCAGCCGGGTGCGCCCGCCCTTCACACCATTCGGTCAGACGATGTGGTCGCTCGAGGCTCAAGTCCGAGTCGCGGCCACGCTCTCCTGTAGCCCCGACCGGACTGACCGAGCCATCCTCGCAACGATGGGAAAGGTCGTGCCAGAACAGCATTGGGGCCTTGGCCGCTTCGACGGTGCGGCCTTCAAGGGCGGGTGGGGTCCGAATCCCGCGGGTCGCTACCTCGTCCGGCAATTCGGGCTGATCAAGCTGAACGGGGTCACCCTCGCGGTGGCGATGGCCGTCGAGCCCAGTAGTGGCAGCTTCGCATCCGGGACAACAGCCCTGGGTGTGGTGACGGGGTGGCTTGCCCAGTCGGGTCTGCCTGGAACGATGCCTGTCCCGGGCTGTTGAGTCCCACGCGGCGGGTCACGTGGAGCGGGCGGGGGTGACGACCTCGCGATGGGTCGTGTCAATGCGGCGGGTCCAGCCGCGCGCGTCCAGGTGCTCGAGCAGGGGGATGACCACGCGGCGGGTGGTGCCGAGGGCGGCGCGGGCTTGGCTGGTGGTGAAGGGTTGCGGGAGTCCGGCGAGCACCCGCATGGCTCGCGCCGGGCCATCCGGAGCGAGGACGATGTCGCCGGGCAGCCGGACGATCTGACCGTCCGCCTCGGCTGCCGCGAGGTGCGCCGAATCCAGCCCGGCAGCATCGAGTTCGGGCTGTTCCGGTGCGGCACAAGGACTTTCGGCGAGCCGATCGAGGATTTCGTCCAACGCCGTTTGCGCCTGGCCTAAGGCGGGACGGGCACCGGGCAGTCGAACCCGGGCGCCGGCCACCTGCAGGCCCGCCAGGCCGGCGACGGCCTTGACCATCCCGAGGTCCGGGATCCCCACCGCGCGACGGGCCGACTCCAGCGACAACGCCGGATCGAGCAAGTGGGTGCGCGCGCGCGTCGACGCCACCTCCAGCAGGCGCTTCTCCCAGCCGCGGAGATGGTCGATCGAGACGAGAAATTCACCGAGCCGGACCATGCCGGCCAGGGCATCGCCCGCCATCACGACGGGAGCCGTCGCCACACTGACAGCCGCCTCGAGCCCGTCGCGCCCGTGACCGAGGAGGTCTGCAAGCGTCGGCGCCTCAAACCCCAGCAGAGCGGCATCGCGCAACCCGAGAATCCCGCGCCGGGCCACCTCGACGGCAAGGGGGTCTAGTTGCTTTCCTTCCAGCGCAGCCAGTTCCGCGGCCCGAGCCGAAGCGGCGCCGCGTCGTCGAAGGGAAGGCGGTGCGCTGGCCAGCACTTCTGCGCCGACCAGAACGCCGTCGTCGCCGGGGTCGCGCAGGATCGCCCGATCGCCCCGCTCCAACGGCAAGGTCCCTTCCCAACTCACCCGCGCATACGCGCCGTCCAGCGAACGGACCCTGGCGGGCACGGCGGCCGAGCCCACGTGCAGGGTCAGATGCGTGGGAAGGTCGGTCGCCGGCCTACCGACGCGGACGTCGATCGCCGACGTCTGGGCCCACGCGCCGGGCGTCAGCAGGGCGTCGCCACGGACGACGTCATCGGGCGAGAGCCCGCGGACGTTGACGGCCACGCGCGCCGGCCCGGTCACCATCTCGACCGCCGTGCCCAGCGTATGCAGCCCGCGCACGACGTATGCCTGCTCCGCCACCTCGACCCGGTCACCCACCCGAAGCGTCCCGTCACCCAGCGTCCCGGTGACGACCGTCCCGCTGCCGCGGATCGTGAACGCCCGGTCGATCCACAGGCGCAGCCGAGCGCTCGGATCGGGTTCCGGCACAAGCGAACACGCGGCATCGAGCGCGGCGCGCAGATCCTCCAGGCCGTCGCCGGTCAGCCCTGAGACTGCGACTGACGCGACCTCGCCCAGGGACGTCTTGGCGATCCGCGAGGTCGCGTCGGCGAGGACGGGCGCGGGGTCGGCCAGATCGCTGCGGGTGACCGCCAGCACGCCATGCTGGATCCCGAGCGCGTCGATCGCCTGCAGGTGTTCGGCCGACTGCTCGCACCAGCCGGAGTCCGCGGCGACGACGAAGAGCACCACGGGCACCGGGCCGAGCCCGGCGAGCATATTGCCGATGAAGCGTCGATGGCCCGGGACGTCGACGAAGGCAACATCGCCCGAGCCGGACAAGGTCGTCCACACGAAACCCAGGTCGATGGTCAGGCCGCGCCGTCGCTCCTCCGCCCACCGATCCGGCTCCATGCCGGTCAGCGCGCGAACCAGCGTCGACTTGCCATGGTCGACATGCCCCGCGGTGGCGACGACGAACATCAACTTCCCCCTTCGGCGATCTCCCGCACGCGGGCGGCCAATGCCGGCTCGTCGACGGGATCGATGCAACGCAAGTCGATGAGGCACCGGCCGGCGTGCGTGCGCGCGACCACGCACGGCCGACCCGTGCGCAGGGGCACGGCATACGTCTCGGGGATCGCCACCGCCCACCCGGGGAGCGGGACGCCGGGCGCGCCACCACCGCCGACGGCACCCGTGGCAGCGACGACCTCAGCGTCGATGTCGCCGAGGGCCCGAGCGAATCCGATTGTGCGCGAATGCATTTCATCGGCAGACGTGTGAAGTGCGCGCTCGACGCCAGTCGGCGGCCCCGTCAGGGTGGACTCCAGGGCGGCCAGGGTCAGCTTGTCCACGCGCAGTGCGCGTGCCAATGGGTGACGCCGCAACCGCTCGATCAGATCGGCCCGCCCGAGCACGATCCCGGCCTGCGGGCCCCCGAGCAGCTTGTCGCCGCTCGCCGTCACCAGGTCGGCCCCGTCGGCCAGCGTGGACGCCGCGTCGGGCTCCTCGGGAAGCATCGGATCCGACTGCAGGAGGCCGCTCCCGATGTCGACCACAAGGGGAATCTCGTTCTCCGACAAGGCATGTGACAGCTCGGCGCAGCCGACTGTGCGCGTGAAGCCGTTGACACGGAAGTTGCTGGGATGCACCTTCAGGACGAAGCCGGTGTCCGGACCGACCGCGGCCCGGTAGTCCGCCAGATGGGTCCGATTGGTCGTCCCCACCTCGCGCAGCCGTGCGCCGGTCGATTCCAGCAGGTCCGGCAGGCGGAAGCCGTCGCCGATCTCGATCAGCTCGCCCCGGCTCACCACGACCTCGCGCCCCGCGGCCAAGGCGCTCGCGGCCAGAGCAAGGGCTGCCGCGCCATTGTTGACGACCAGCGCAGCCTTGGCGCCGGGCACGGCGGACAGCAGGGCATCCAACGCCCCCCGCCCCCGCTGGGCGCGCGCACCGGTCCCCACATCGAACTCGACGTCGACGTACCCCGCCGCCACCCGGATCGCCTCGATCGCCGCCTCGGTCAGAGGAGCGCGGCCGAGATTGGTATGCACGAGCACTCCGGTCGCGTTCAGCACTCGCCGCAGGCTGATGGGCACCTCTCGCGCGTGGGCGATCTCCGATCGGGCCGAACCGGCTACTTCGTCCGGGCCGATCTCGCCGGACCGGGCCCGAGCCTGCGCGGCGCGGACGGCGGCCCGGACTCGCGGCATACCGAGTTCGGGGATCGCGGCAGCGAGCGCGGGATGGGCGAGCAGCACGTCCGTGCGCGGGATCGCCCGGCGCGGATCCGTTGTCGTCACTGACCCTGCTCCCATCTGCACCCTTGTGCCTGTGACGCCGCAGCGTCCCGGTTGGTTGCCGTCGGCGTGGCTCGTCGGTGGCGGAGGTGGACGGGAATCGAACCCGCCTGCGACGGCTGCCGCCGCACACCGGTTTTGAAGACCGGGGGGACCACCAGGAACCCACACACCTCCCTGCCGACCACCCTAAGGTGCGTAGGGTTCTGGGTCGTGATCAGGTTGACGCACTATGCCACGGGGGGTGGCTGCGCCTGCAAGCTCCCGGCCGGCCGGCTCGAGGAGTTAGTCGCTGGTCTGGGTGGGCAGGCGCACCCCGACCTCCTCGTCGGCCTCGACACCGGCGACGATGCCGCGGCCGTGCGCATCGCCGGCGGACGGGCCGTGCTTTCGACGGCGGACTTCTTCACGCCGGTGGTGGACTCGGCATACGACTGGGGACGGATCGCTGCAGCGAATGCGCTCTCGGACATCTACGCCATGGGCGGGGAACCGATTCTGGCCATCAATCTGCTCGCCTGGCCCGCCGAGTTGGACGCGCCAGACCTCGTGCGCGAGGTCTTCCGCGGCGCTCTCGACGTGGCAAGCGCGGCTGGTTGCCCGGTCGGCGGCGGGCACAGCATCACCGGCCCGGAGCCGGTCTTCGGGATGGCCGTCACGGGTCTCGCCGACCCTGATCGCCTGCTGCGCAATGACACCGCCCTGCCCGGTATGCCGTTGACCCTGACCAAACCGCTCGGCGTCGGCATCCTCGGCAACCGGCACAAGGCGACCGGCGAGGTCTTCGCGGCAGCGATCGAGTCGATGACCACCCTCAACGCCGGCGCGTCGCGGGCCGCCTTGGCGGCTGGGATCGAGGCCGCGACCGATGTCACCGGATTCGGGCTTCTTGGGCACCTGTTCAAGCTGTGCCGGGCCAGCGGGGTGGGGGCCGTCATCGACCTCGAAGCCGTCCCGCTCCTGCCCGATGTGCGCGCATCGCTGGCCGCGGGCTATGTGCCCGGGGGGTCACGGCGCAATCTCGATTGGGTCCGCCCACACCTGAGCGCGACCAGCCACATCACCGAGGACGACCTACTCGTCCTCGCCGACGCCCAGACCAGCGGCGGTCTCCTGCTCGCCGGGGAGATCCCCGGGGGGACCGTGATCGGGCATACGGTCAGCTCGCCGGCGCCCACGATCGCGGTGCGCTGACCGTCCGGAGCCGGCCGCCGGCGCAAACGACCGGGGCCGGCACGCGGGCGTCGAGTGACGTCCCGGCGTGCCGGCCCCGGTCGAAGCGGCAGGTCAGATGACGAGCTGCTTCTCGATCGACGCGAGCTTGAACCGGGCCATGGCCAGGTTGGAGCGGGCCTTGTCCAGCACGAGGTAGAGGAAGATGCCCTCCTCGCGCGAGAAGGTGCGAATGATGTGGTACTGGGTCTCCAGCGTGATCAGGATGTCTTCGAGCTTCTGGTTCAGGCCCAGGTCGCGCATGGTGCGCAGCTTGGCCTGGACGACATTGGAGTTGCCGGCGGCGGCGACACCGAGGTCGAGACCGTCGGGGTTGCCGGCGGTGGCGAGCGCCATCCCGCTCTGGGAGTCGACGAGAGCGACGCCGAGGGCGCCGTCGATCTGCATCGCCTCGTTGAGGGAGGACTGGTAGTCAGCCATGGGAGCGTGCCTTTCGGGGGAGGTTTGGGCCGAAACGTCGGCGACCTGGGAGCGCGACCGGGGATCCTAGCGTGTCCCCGGCGGGCCGCGGTTCGACCGCAAGCGCGGGCGATGGGACCTCTGGAGCCTCCTGGGGGACTGCCGGCTGCCCCTCCGGGACAGGATCCGGGGGCGCCGGTTCGGCGCTGGCACCGGGTCGCTCACCTGCGCGTTGGTCCCCGCCCAGCCAGTAGGCGCCCGGGCGATCATCCGGTTCGGGCGGCCCGGTCACGGGCGCACCACCGCCCGGGGTCGCCTCGCTCTCGTCGGAATCGACGCGTCCCCACCACACCACGACGCGTGACGGTAGCAGAGTTACTCGCGGTCGCCGCTAGAATCGCCCGGCCCCCTTGAGCCCCGTTTGGAATCCCCCGTGCGCGAGCAGTTCCGCGTCGATCTACGCGGCATCGTCGACATCCTTAGCCATCATCTGTACAGCAGCGAGCGCGTCTAGCTGCGCGAGCTGCTGCAGAATGCCCGGGATGCGATCGAGGCACGCCGTCGCCTGGACCCCGCGTTGGTTCCGGTGATCGAGGTGGTGCCGTCCGAGAACAACGCCCCGATGGTCGTGCGCGACAACGGGATCGGCTTGACGGATGCCGAAATGCGCTCGCTCCTGGCCACCATCGGGGGCTTGTCCAAGCGGGACGACTTCGCCGTCGCAGGGCGCAAATTCCTCGGCCAGTTCGGCATCGGCCTGCTCTCCTGATTCCTCGTGGCGGACACCGTCGAGGTCCGCTCCCGCTCGGCGAAGACACCGGATGCGCCCACGATCTTGTGGATCGGCCGCGCGGACGGCACCTTCACCATCGGCGAGAGCGAGACGCCGCTGGACCAGCCGGGCACCGAGGTCCGGATCCAGCCGCGGCACGGTGATCTCGAGTGGTGCAATGAGTCCACAACGCGCAAGCTGACCAGCGACGTCGCCGAGATTCTCGATGTGCCTGTCCGCATCAAGGGCGATCTGCTCTCCTTGAACACCCCGCCCTGGGACCGCACGATCGAGGAGCAACTCGCCTGGTGCCGCGAGCGGCTCGGCTTCGACGCGATGGGCATCGTTCCCCTCGACTCCTCCTTGCTCACTGTCCGCGGCCTGGGCTTCGTCCTGCCCTACACCACGGCTCCTGGGCACCGCACGGGCGACCGGATCTACTCCAACGGCATGCTCGTCGCCGACAGCGTCCGATCAGTTGATCCCCGAGTGGGCCTTCTTCTGCCGCGGTCATCGACGCCGGCGAGTTGCCGCTGACGGCCTCCCACGGGCTGCGCGCGGACGTCTATCAGGACATTGTCCGGCTGCACGCGACCGGTCTGCGCGCGCTCGCCGTCTCGGGCATAGACATCCGCGATCTGCTGCGGACCACGCTGCCCTTGGAGACCACCCTGGGCCAGCGCACCATCGACCAACTCCTGGCGCTCGACCAGTCCACGGTGCCGTATGTCGTGAACTCCGACGCCCACGAAGCCGTCCGGGATGTTGCGGTCCACGCCGAATCCCTCGTCATCAACGCGAGCGGGGCGCACGAGGCCGAGTTGCTGCAGGTCATCAACACCACCGAAGGCGAGCGCTTCGTGGAGATGGCCCGCTTCGAAATCGCCCACCTCGCCCGCCCGGAGCCCTATGTCGATATCGACCGCGGCTCGCGCCTGGTCAAGGCCGCCGACGAGACCTTCGGGCCCAATTCGGTCGCCGTCGAGTTCGCTCATTTCGCCCCGGCGCACCGCCCCGTCCTGTGGTGGCCGGCCGCCAACACCAAGGGCACGCGGCGCCGCCTGCCCACCCTCGTGCTCAACGCCGACAACCCGACGGTCATCAGCCTGCTCGAGAACCCCGAGGCCGCGCGCGTCCCCGATCTGCTGCGGTCGCTGCGCATCACCGGCCTGCTGCTGGCGCGCTCGGACGTGACGGTCGAGGACGCGATGGAGCTGGCCCGGTCCTTGGAAGGCCTCGCGATAGCGGTGCCAGCCGGCTCCGACGCCTGACGCCTCAGCCGTCCGCGAGCCCGTGCTCGTGGGCGAAGACGACCACCTGCACGCGGTCGCGCAG
Organism: Nostocoides vanveenii; assembly: GCF_039531165.1. Classification (NCBI taxonomy): domain Bacteria; kingdom Bacillati; phylum Actinomycetota; class Actinomycetes; order Micrococcales; family Intrasporangiaceae; genus Nostocoides; species Nostocoides vanveenii. The sequence goes on from NZ_BAAAPN010000003.1 coordinate 128,717, forward strand.
ACCCAACTTGCGCAGCACGGCCCCCAGATGGGTCTTGACCGTCGATTCGCTCGCGAACAACTGCGCCGCGATCTCGGCATTCGAGAGCCCGCGAGCGACCGCGACAAAGACCTCCCGCTCGCGCTCGGTCAACTGCCCGAAGCCCGCCGGTACTGGCTTGGGGGCCTGGAACTTCCCGTCCAGCAGCGTGGCCAAGTCGGTCGGTGCGAGGACGGCGTTGCCGGCATAGACCGTATGAATGGCCTCCCGCAGCATCGCGGGTGTCGCATCCTTGAGCAGGAAGCCGCTAGCGCCGTAGCGGATCGCCGTCGCGGCACGATCGTCGAGATTGAAGGTGGTGAGCACGACGACGCGCACCGGGGTTGCACGAGCCGCCACCCTTGCCGGCGCGAAGATCTGGCGAGTCGACTCGACGCCGTCCATCACGGGCATACGGATATCCATCAGCACGACATCGGGAGTCAACTCATCGACCAGGGCCACAGCCTCGAGACCGTCGGCGGCCTCGCCGACGACCTCGATGCCGTCCTGAGCAGCGAGGATGCGGGCAATACCGGCCCGGAAGAGCTCCTGATCATCCACCAGCAGGACTCGAATGGCCACGACGGTCAATCCTCTTCGACTTCGGCGGCACGCAGCGGGAGGGTGGCGGTCGCCGCATACATGACCCCCTCCGACGTCGGGATCCTAACCAACATTAGCCGGCCGCCGATCGACTCCAACCGGTGGCGCATCGACTCCAGGCCGATCCCGCCACCCGCCGTCTGCGGGCCGGTGGGCCGGGCCTCGATAAGGTTGTGGACCTCCAGGACCAGCGCGTGCGGGCTGTCCGGCGGCCAGATCTGCCGCACCCAGACCGGCCCGCCGGTGCGGCCGTGCTTGAGCGCATTGGTGAGCATCTCCTGCAGCACCCGGTAGGCGACCTGGTCGATCTCGGGCGGCAGCGGCCGCGGGGAGCCGTCGGTGCGGTCCACGACCTCGTTCCCCGCGGCGCGCACGCCGCCGATCAGTGATCCGAGCCCGTCCGTCGGCGTGGCCGTCCGCGGATCGCGGGTCCCGGCGAGGACGCCGCGCACGTCGCCGAGCGAGCGGCGGGCGGAATCCGCGACATGCCCCAGCGTCTCGCGCATTTTCTCGACCTCGTCGTCGCCGAGATACTGCGCCGACTGCGCCTGGGCGAGGATCACGGCCAGCGAGTGCCCCACGACATCGTGGACATCCCGCGCGAGTTGCGCCTGACCGGCCCGCAGGTCGGCGACCTCCTGCGCGTATGCCGCTTCCCGCGTCGCCTCGTCGCGCGCCACCTCAGCGCGCGCGCGGGCCTGCCGCGAACGGACCACGCTGCGCATGGCCAAACCGCACGCCCAGCCGATCACCAGCGGTCCCCCGAGGGTCACCAGGCTCTGACCGGCGCCGGAGTGCATGAACTGATCGAGGATCAGGCGCAGCGTGCTGCCGGTCGGCGCCGTCCGGACGTGCTCCCACACCACGGACGGGCCGTATCGGGCCAGGACGCGCAGGCTGATCACTGCGGCCGGGACGGCGATCAGCCCCAGCCCGCTGAGCACCATGGTGACCCGCCGGCCATACGCGGCGGCACCGAAGAGCAGGACGAGCGCGGCGAGCCAGGTCTCGATGCGCGGCGCCGTCCCGAGAACGAGGGAGAACATGCCGAGGCCGCCCAGGATGGCCAGACCGAGCGCCGGGATCCGGTCGAAGAGCAGGACCGTGGAGGCGATGGCCAGCCAGACCCCGAGGAAGGTCACCAGGCCGATTAGGCCCACGCCGCTGGACCGCGCGCTCAGGAGGAGGCCCGACAAGAAGCCCACACCCAGGACCGCACTGGCCAGGAGAGGTGCCACCCAGAAGGGGGGATAGCCCGGCCGCCGGGTCTGCGTCCAGCGGTTGAGCCAGTCGGTCACACCGCCGCTGGGGAGGTCTGTTGCGTAGGCCGATGGCAGGCCGCCAGGGGAGGGTGCGCTGGGCGCTGGCCCAGCGTGGTGCGCACGCATGGGTGATGAGGGCGCGTGCGGTGTCGAAGAGTCCATGGCCAGCCTCAGTATCCCCGCGCGGCCGCCCGGACAGCCGCCCCGGACCAGCCGGCGGCCGCGAAGGCGGCCATGGCCCGAGAGCCGGGGTCAAGCCTCGGGTCGGGATCGATGGCCAGCACACGCACGCGCGGACTGTCCAGGACCACGCTCACACACGCGATGCCGCGCAGGTCGAGCGCGTCATACGCGGCCTGCGCGACCCGGCGCACACGCCCCTGGTCGAGGTCGGTGATCCCCTCGGCCGCGGTGAACTGCGCGTTGCCGCCGACTCCGCGGTCCTGGGCGAAGAACGTCCCCACCCCGGCGTCGTGCGCTGCGCCGACCAGGCAGGTCCCGTCGGCCAGCCGCACGACAGGCTGCTCCAACTCGCGGCCCTCGGCGAGTTCCTCGACCCACGCGTGGCTGTCGACGGCGAACGCCCGCACCAGCGCCGCGCGCAGCTCACCCGGACTGGTTGCCACCGACCAGGCCGGTCCGCGCCCGCCATGGACGGGGCGAACCCGGACGGGGTCCAGGAAGTCCACGCCGCGGCCGCGTCGCACGCAGATCCCCGGCACGGTCTCCAGGCCGGCGTCGGCCAACACCAGCGCGGTGAGGGCGGCGTCGGCGGCGATGACGCCCCCGCGGTCGGTGATGTGGGGGGTCGCGGCGAGGCCGGGTTGTGCTCGGCGGCGGGCGTGGATCGCAGGCCGGACGGGCACGGGGAGGGTCAACTCAGGCATACGCCCACTGTGCGATGCCCAGGCGGACGGGCACCTCCACCGGAAGTACCGAGGAACTGGCCGTTGAGCCAGTGGCGTTACCCTCTTCGTCGGGCCTACTCGGCCCCCCATCCCATGTGAGAAAGTGCGCTCGACGATCGGGCCAGGAGGTGCTCGACGTGTCGCCCGTCCTCGGTCTCGTCGCGCTCGTCCTCGCCCAAGTCGGCCTGATCGCCTGGCTGCGCCGGCGTGCTGCCGTGCCCGCCGCCGTCGCACCGGCCCTCGCCGCCGCCCTCTCGCTGCTGATCACGTATGCCTGCGGTCTCGCCGGCCGGTTGTCCGACGCCCCCTGGGCCGTGCTCGTCGCGGGCGGGCTGGGCCTGCTGTGGGAGCTGATCCGCTCACCGATCGACCTGGCCAAGACGCTGGTGCACCCCGCGGTGCTCAGCCTGGCCGTCGCGATGGGCGCGTTGTCGTGGCTGTTGCGCGGGCGACTCTTCCAGCATTACGACAACTTCAGCCACTGGGCACTGGTCGTTCGCGTCATGCTGCGCGATGCGCGCTTGCCCGATGCCACCGATCCGCTGGTCACCTTCCACTCCTACCCGCTGGGCACCGCCAGCTGGGAGTATGCCGTCGCCCGGCTGACCGGACCCGACGAGTGGCACCTGATGCTGGCGCAGGACTATCTGTTGGCCGCCTGCGCGGTGAGCCTCCTGGCTGTCACGCCGCGGCGCTGGTGGCTTGGGCTGCCGGTCGCCGCCGGCTTCGGCTGGACTCTCGCGACCCACGGGCCGGCGCTGGACACCCTGCTTGTCGACTCGGTGCTCGCCGGCTGGACCATCGCCGGCCTGGCCCTGTTGGCCGCCCACCGCGGGCAGGTCGGCCGGGCAACCCTGCCCCTGGCAGCGCTCGTCGCCGCCCTCGTGGCGACCAAACAGACGGGCGTCTACTGGGCCCTGGTGGTGATCTTGGCCGCCTGCCTGCTGCGGACGGGCCGCTGGTGGCAGCGTCTGGCGGTGCTCGTCGTGCCCACCGCTGTGGGTGCGGCGACGCTGATGGCGTGGCAACGGCATACGGCCCTGGTCTATGGTGCGGAGCCGGCGACCAAGCATGCCATCTCGGTCAGCCGTTTCCGCGACGTCCTTGCCGCCAAGACGGAGCAGGAGCGGGCGAGCATCGGCTCGGCCTATCTGCACGCGGTTGCGACCAACCGTCAGACCTGGTTGGTGCTGGCCGTTCTTGTCCTGAGCCTGCTGCTGTTCATGCTCGCGCGGCCGGGACGCGGCCGGCGCGCCGCCGCCGCCGGCGCGGGCGTGCTCGGCGTGACCCTCGTCTATCTGGGTGGGCTCTACGCGATGTACCTGCTGTCCATGCCGACCGGCGAGGCGCTGGCGCTGGCCGGATTCACCCGCTATCTCTCGACGCTGACGCTGGTGCTCCTCGGGGTGGTCGTCCTGGTCGGCCTGCACATCGCCGAGCACGCCGAGTGGACGTGGGCGCCGGCCGCGCTGGTGGTGAGCCTGGCCGGCTGCGCCGTTCTCATTCCGCGGGGGCCGCTCCTCGACCCGGTGCCGGCGGATGACGTCCGGGTCCGGGTGGCTGCCGCGTTCGGCCAGTTGACGATCAAGCCCGACGCGTCGGTGTGTGTCTTCAGCGATGTCCGCGACGGCGGCTATCGCACGGCCCTGGTGCGCTATCTCCTCCTTGACGAGCACGTCGCCACGTTGCGGGCACCGGACCGAGCCCGCGCCACGCTCCCGGTACCCTGCGACTATGCGGCCGTGGTGGACCCCTATCCCGCGGGCGATGCCTATTTGCGGTTGCGTGGCCACGTGCTGACGCCCGGCCGGCCGGTCGTGGTCGCGCGATGAGCACGTATGCCGACACGATCGTCGTGATTCCCTCGCTCCACCCCGAGCCCGCCTTCGTCGACCTCGCGCGCGAGCTTACTGCGGCCGGCTTCGGTGAGGTGCTGGTGATCGATGACGGCTCGGGGCTGGCCTTCGGCGAGGTCTTCGCCGCGATCGCGGCCTCACCGGGCTGCCGGGTGCTCACCCATCCGGAGAACCGCGGCAAGGGGGCCGCGTTGAAGACGGCGTTCGCCGATATCGCGGCCCGCCGCCCGGATGCCGTGGTCGTCACAGCGGACTCGGACGGCCAGCATACGGCCCAGGGCATCCGCACGGTGGCCGACCGGGTGCAGGCCGCGGACGGGGAGCGGATCTTCGTTCTGGGAGCGCGCGATGTCGACCTGCCGCATGTGCCGCTGCTCAGCCGGCTCGGCAACAAGCTGACGACGCTGGTGATCAAGGCGCTCTACGGGCAGACGCTGCCGGACACGCAGACGGGGCTGCGCGGCATACCGGCGGCGTTGCTGGAGCCGATGTCTCGGGTGCCGGGAGAGCGTTTCGACTACGAGATGAACGCCTTGACCTGGGCGTTGTCCGCCGGGGTGCCCATCGTTGAGGTGCCCGTGGCGACGATCTATCACGACAAGAGCAATAGCGTCAGCCACTTCCGGCCGGTGCGCGACTCGGTGATCATCTACCGGAGCATCTTCGCCCGGGCCGGGTCGTATTTCGCGTCCTCGGGGGTGGCGGCGCTGATCGACCTGAGCGTCTTCACCTTGGTGATCGACAGGGTGTTCGACGGCCGGTCCTACCTGCGGGCCGTGGTGACGGCGACGCTGGCCGCGCGGGTGGTCTCGTCGGCGGTGAACTTCCTGATCAACCGGCATCTGGTCTTTGCGCGTCATGGCTCGGCCTGGCGCTATTACGCGCTCGCGTTCGGCGTGCTCGCGGCGTCCGCGCTCGGCACGACGGCGATGTCGATGCTGCTGGCGGGACACGTCATCTGGGCGAAAATCATCGTCGACATCGTGCTCTTCGCGGTGGCCTATCACGTGCAGCGCACATGGGTCTTCCACGGGAACCCCGGCGCCCCGAAGGGGCCTGACTCAGCGCAGGTTAGGTGACGTCGAGCAGGGTAGACCGTGCTCGACGTCACCTAAATGCTGCTAGAGCAGAAGGTAGGACCAGGGGTCAGACGCCGGTCTTGACGTGCCAGATGCGGTCGATGTAGTCGCGCATCGAGCGGTCGGAGGAGAAGTAGCCACTGCGGGCGACATTGAGGATCGCCGACTTCGTCCACGCCTCCTGGTCGGCGTAGTAGGCCTCGACGCGGGCCTGAGCGTCCATATAGGACTGGTAGTCCGCGAGCGCCAAGAAGGCGTCATTGGAGAGCAGATCGCCGACGAAGAGCCCGGCCGCATCCCGGTCACCGCCGGTGAAGTGCCCGCTGGCGATCAGGTTGATGGCGCTGCGCAGGTTCTCGTTGGTCTCGTAGTAATCGGCCGGCCGGTAGCCGCGGGCCTGCAACTCCGCGACCTGGGGCTCGTCCATGCCGAAAAGGAAGAAGTTGTCGTCCCCGACGAGCCGGCGAATCTCCACATTGGCGCCGTCGTCGGTGCCGATGGTCAGGGCGCCGTTCAGGGCGAACTTCATATTTCCCGTGCCGGAGGCCTCCTTGCCGGCGAGCGAGATCTGCTCGGACAGGTCGGCCGCGGGGATCAGCCGCTCGGCAAGGGTGACGTTGTAGTTCGCCGGGAAGGCCATGAAGAGCCGGCCTTCGACACGAGGGTCGGCGTTGATGACCGTGGCCGCGGAGTTGATCAGATAGATCGTCTCCTTGGCCATCCGGTAGCCGGGGGCCGCCTTGGCGCCGAAGACGACCGTGCGCGGGGTGACCGACGCCGGGTCGAGGCGGCCGCTGATGATGCCGTCATAGAGCGTGACGATGTGCAGCAGCTTCAGCGACTGGCGCTTGTACTCGTGCAGGCGCTTGACCATGACATCGAGCAGGTGCCCCTCGGGCAGGGCGATGCCGTCGCGCCGCTGCAGCACGCGGGTGATCCGCTCTTTGTTCGCGGCCTTGACGGCGCGGAACTTCTCGCGGAAGTCCTCGTCCTCGGCGTAGACCTCGAGTTCCTCGAGCCGGTCGAGGTTGGCGACCCAGCCGACGCCGATGGTGTCGGTGATCAGCTTGGACAGGTAGGGATTGGCCTGGCGCACGAAGCGGCGCGGGGTGACGCCATTGGTGACATTGGTGAACTTGTCCGGCCACAGCTCGGCGAAGTCGTTCAGCACCTTGTCGCGCAGCAGTTGCGAGTGCAACTCAGCAACGCCGTTGACCTTGACGCTGGCGACGGTGGCCAGATGCGCCATTCGGACCGAGCGCTCGGGGTGGTCGCCGATGATCGACATCCGCCGCACGCGCAACTCATCGCCGGGGTAGGCCTCGCGGACCTCGTCGAGGAAGCCCTCGTTGATGCGATAGATGATTTCCATATGCCGCGGCAGCAGCCGCTCCATGAGGCTGACCGGCCAGACCTCCAGGGCTTCGGGCAGCAGGGTGTGGCAGGTGTAGGCGAAGCACTGGCGGGTGATGCCCCAGGCGTCCTCCCACTCCAGGCCGTAGTCATCGACGAGCAAGCGCATCAACTCGGGGATCGCGATGACCGGATGCGTGTCGTTCAGCTGGAAGATGATCCGCTCGGGCAGGTCGCGCACGTCGAAGTCGGTGGGCTGGGTGTGCTTGATGAAGTCGTAGAGGCTGCACGCGACGAAGAAGTACTGCTGCTGCAGACGCAACTCCTTGCCCTGAGGGGTGGAATCCTCGGGGTAGAGCACCTTGGAGATGTTCTCGGCGAAGGTCTGGCTGCGCACCGCCTGCGCGTAGTCGCCGGCGTTGAAGATGTCGAGGTCGAAGGCCCGTGTCGCCCGCGCGCGCCACAGGCGCAGCGTGTTGACGACGCCGTTCTGGTAGCCGGGGACCATGTAGTTGTAGCGGATGCCGAGGACGTCCCAGCCGTGGATCCACTTGACGCGGTCGCGACCGGCCTCGTCGACATACCTTTCCGTATGCCCGCCGAAGTGCACTGGGACTTCCATCTCCGGGTGCGCGATCTCCCAGGGGTCGCCCATCGAGAGCCAGTTGTCCGGGATCTCGATCTGGCGGCCGTCGACGAACGTCTGCTTGAAGATGCCGTATTCGTAGCGCAGGCCGTAACCGATGCACGGGGCGCCCATGGTCGCCATCGAGTCGATGAAGCAGGCGGCCAGGCGGCCCAGCCCGCCATTGCCCAGGCCCGGCTCGACCTCGACCTGGCGCAGCGCATCGAGCTCGATTCCGCAGGCGTGGAGGGCGTCCTCGGCGATCTGGGTCAAGTCGGTCGCCAGGAGGGCATTGTCGAGTTGACGGCCGAGCAGGTATTCGGCCGAGAGGTAGCCGACGGCGCGCTCGGTGTGGGAACGCCGCTTGCGCGCGGTCTCGAGCCACCGGGCGGTCAGGTAGCCACGCACCGTCCGAGCGAGCGCGAGGTACTGGTCGTTGAGGGAGGAGCGGGAGAGCGGGACGCCCTGCCCGTAGTTGAGCTCCCGGAGGAACTCCTTGACGAAGGCGTCGACCGAGTGGGGCGGCGAGGCCACCGGGCCGCGGGCCAGCGGGTGGCTCGGCTCCAGTGACGCGCCGCGCTCGTGGAGGTAGGCGTGGCCCTCGCCGGGGGTGGTCTGGGTCGCGACCTGGGGAAGGTCGAGTTCCTGGGCGGTGTCGGTCACGCTAGCTCCTTGTTGATGGGCATGGGGTGCCCTCCGAACGTGGAGGACCGGTGGGACGTCGATGTAAGCGGTTTCTCGACGTCCAGGATACGACCACGCCCCATGGCGAGCGTAATCTCGGCCAGGTTCTGGGCGCCCGTCAGCCGCCCAAGGAGGTGACGCTCGACTGGGGTAGGTCCCGCACTGTGATGTCCGGCCAGCGCTCGCAGTCCCAGCCGAGCAAGTCCTCTTCGGTCCGGAAGAGGCCGTCGCCGAGCGTGACGCGGGCCAGGACCGCGTCCACCAGCTGCGGTGCGCAATCGGTGCCGTAGATCGGCTCGGGCACCAGATCGCCACGGTTGGCCACGGCGCAGGAGATGACGGTCGCGACGAAGTCCGCGGACACCGGGGGAGCCAGGACGTTGCCGCCGGCGAGGAAGGACTCGCCGCGATCGGATCCGAAGCGCAGCGTGATGCACGGAACACCGAGAGCGTTGGCCTCCTCCTGCATGCTTCCGGAGTCGGTGGCGATCGCCGCGCAGTTCATCATCGCCGCGATCACATCGCCGTAGAGCGCCCACACCTCGGTGCTGATGAAGGTGTCCGGGAACTCCTCGACCAGGGCATCGAGACGCCCCTGCAGGCCGAAGCGCTCGATGGCACCCAAGGTTCCGAAAAGGCTGACCCACAGCACGCTGTGACCGGAGCGGACGAGTTGCTCCACGGCATCGAAATAGACGCGGAAGCGGCGCTCGTCGGTGGTGTTCTCGCGGCGGTGCAGGCAGACGCGAATGAACTCGCCGGAGCGCAACTGGGGGAAACGTTCGAAGATCGTTGATTCGCCGGCCCGGTCCTTGGCGCGGGTCATCTCATCGACGACCGTGTTGCCGATGACGACGATGGAATCGCCGGGAAAGCCCTCGTTGAGCAGGAAGCGGCGATCGAGCGCGACCGGCGCCATGTGCAGCCCGGTGCCGGCATCGGCCACCCGGGTGTTGAACTGCTCGGGGAAGGGCTCGCGGCTGCCGAGACGGAAGGTGTCGATCTCGCGGTGCGCGGACCGATAGCTCTCCCAATCGAATTCGCCGGCGGAGACGGCGTCGAACTGGGCCATGAGGAATTCCCGCGAGAGCGAAAGAGTTCGGATGCCAGCCTCGACGTGGACGCACGCGATGCGGTTGAGGTAGGCGGCGACCGAGCCTGCCATCGCCGTCATCGTGTCGCCATGGGTGTAGGGCAGCAGGGTATGTCCGGCGGCGACGCCTTCGGCGAAGAGCACATTCGCGCAGGCGATCAGCGCGGCGGCCTTGGCGCCGAGGTCCGGCTGATCGCTCATGTCGATGTGCAGCCCGACGGTGATGCCGAACTCATCGAGCATGCCGCCGGAATAGGCGTAGTCGGTGTGCTGGCCGCTGTGGCAGACCAGCACTTGCAGACCACGGTGGGTCAACTCGCGGATGACGGGGGCCTGCTTGATGATGTCCGGCTTGGTGCCGATGAAGACGACATGGATCGGCTCTCCGGTCTGGTAGCCGGCGAGCACCCGACGAACGGTATCCCGGTCGGCATCGGTCGCCGCGCTGGTGATCGTGACATCGAGGGTGGAGGCGAGGGGCTCGGCCTGCATTACTGCGACTTCTCCTAGGGGTCATTTCCGGTTCGGCGCGCCGGCGCTGCGTCGCAGCCGAGCGAGGACTTCTGGCGAACGCTCAAGCAACTCCAGCGGCACGACCAGCACGGTGTCGTCGGAGGCGACGACGGCGAGCCCGGTCAGTCCAGCCGTCATGATATCCATCGTCGAGCCGTTGACGACGAGAGTGTCGCGGCTGCCCTCGTCGGTGCCGGAGCCCAGGAAGACCCGGTCATGACCGGTCGTCTCGGCGAGCATCCGGTAGACCGACGGCCAGGTGCCGATGTCGTGCCAGCCGAAACCACCGTCGATCACGCCGATCGGGGAGCCATTGGCGATGAAGGCGTCGAGTTCGTGCTTCGGACCGCCCGCGCCGTCGTAGGACGCGATCTCGCGCATGTCGTGGACATAGCGGTCAATCTTGGCGAAGAAATCCGGGGCCGCCTGCTGGTAGACAGAGAGCAAGGTGGTGGCCGCGAAGCAATAGTGCGAGGTGTTTGAGTAGAGCGTGCGGGTGGCGGCCAGCTTTTCGAGGGTCGCCTTGTCGGGCTTCTCGATGAAGTCGCAGGCCTCGAAGAGGCCGGGCACCTCGAGGTCGCTCTCCTCGACCCCGATGTAGCCCAGGGATGTGTCGAGTTCGGTCGGTTTGACGCCGAGGAGCAGGATGCGCTCGCGATGCTCCTCGACGATGCGGAAGGCCCGGTCGGCCGCCTCCTGGAAGGCCGACAGGGGGGTGACGGAGCTGTCGGTCGCGGCCGTGAGAACGACGGCCTGCGGATCACGTCGGGCGATAGCCGCGGCCGTGAGGTGGTAGGCGGCGGGCTTGCCCTGTGGGTTGGGCTCGAGGATGAGGTTGCCCGGGTCGAGTCCGGGGATCGCCTCGAGGGCGCCGCCGGCATACTGCCGGGTGGTGGAGATGAAGATGTTCTCGGTGCCGACACAACTAGCCAGCCGCTGGAAGGTCTGACCGATCAAGGAGAGCGATTCGCCAAGGCCCTGGAACTGCTTGGGCGAGGTGTCGGTGGACAGCGGCCACAGCCGCGAACCGCGGCCGCCGGCGAAGATCACGGCGTAACGATGCGGGCCGGCAATAGCGGGGGACATGCGTCGGGCTTTCTCGTGGTGGGAGTCTTGGAAGGATGCCCGGGTTTACCGCTCAGGTCAAAACCGCTCAGTGTGCGGCTGCCCCCGGTCGGCGGCGATGGATCAGGCTCACGATCAGGACGACGACGGCGCCCACCAGGCCTCCGGCGAGCGCCGAGGCCAGGGTGTTGGCGAGCCAGCCGAGAAGTCCACCGATCCCACCGACGCCGTGGAGACTTTCTTCGAGGTGGTGCACCGCGGCATACGGGGCATGCCAGCCGAGTTCGTCGACGCCCTTGAGGAGGATGTGCCCGCCGACCCAGAGCATCGCGACGATCCCGACGGTCGAAAGGACTGACAACACTTTGGGCATGCCCGCGACCAGCGCGCGTCCGATCCGTTGGCTTGTGGCGGAAGGGCGTTCGGCCAGGCTCAGGCCGATGTCGTCCATCTTGACGATCAGCGCGACAACTCCGTAGACGAGTGCGGTCATGGCCAGGGCGACGACGATGAGGATCATCGTGCGCATCAGGAACGGCTCGTGGGCGACCTCGTTCAAGGAGATGACCATGATCTCGGCGGAGAGGATGAAGTCCGTGCGGATGGCGCCCTGGGTCATTGTCTTCTCGTGATCGACACCCTCCATCGCGGCGGGCTCGGCCTGCTCCTCGTGCCCGGCGAGCTTCTCGTAGATCTTCTCGGCACCCTCGAAACACAGATAGGTGCCACCCAGCATGAGGATGGGCGTCAGCAGCCAGGGCGCGAACTGGCTCAGCACCAGCGCCGCCGGGGTGATGAAGAGCAGTTTGTTGCGCAGCGAGCCGATCGCGATGCGCTTGATGATCGGGAGCTCGCGATCGGCGGTGAAGCCGTGGACATAGCGCGGTGTGACGGCGGTGTCGTCGACGACCACCCCGGCCGCCTTCGCTGTGGCACGTCCCGCAGCGACACCGACATCGTCGATGGACGCGGCCGCGACCTTGGCCAGGGCTGCGATGTCGTCAAGCAGGGCGACCAGTCCGCCGGCCATCGTCTGAAGTCTCCTTGGCTGCGGCGGGCCGCGTCGGTGTGTGTCGAGGGCAGCCACCAGGGTAGCGGCCAGGACCGCGTCAGCCGATCGGAGCGAACGCCGCGGTGAAGTGGCGCAGGGCGGGCGGTTCGTCGACGATCCGGTAGCCGGGCAGATCGGGCGCCTGCGCCTTGACCCGCTCGGCGACCTCGATGACATAGTCGATATGGCTTTGCGTATAGGTGCGCCGCGGGATCGCCAGTCGCACTAATTCCATAGCCGCCGGCCGCTCCGAGCCGTCGGGCTGCCGCCCGAACATCACCGATCCGATCTCGCAGGAGCGGATCCCTCCGGTCTCGTAGAGGGCCACGGCGAGGGCCTGCCCCGGATACTCCAGCGCCGGGATGTGCGCAAGGAGCGCCGCCGCGTCGATATAGACAGCGTGCCCGCCGGCCGGTGTCAGGCACGGGATGCCGAGCCCGACCAGAGCGTCGGCCAGATAGGCCGTCGACCGAATCCGATAACGCAGGTAGTCCTCGCTGACGACCTCTTTCAGGCCCTGTGCGAGGGCTTCGAGGTCGCGGCCGGCCAGGCCGCCATAGGTGGGGAAGCCTTCGGTGAGGATGAGCAGATTGCGGCACTGGAGCGCGAGGTCGTCGTCGTTGAGGGCGAGCCAACCCCCGATATTGCCCATCGGGTCCTTCTTCGCCGACATCGTCATGCCGTCGGCCAGTCCGGCCATCTCGCGGATGATGTCGGGGATGGTGTCGTGCTCGCGGCCGGGCTCGCGGGTCTTGACGAACCACGCGTTCTCAGCGAAGCGGCAGGCGTCGAGGAAGAGCGGCTTGCCGGCCGCGCGGCATACGTCCGCGACGGCGTGCAGGTTCGCGAGCGAAACTGGTTGCCCGCCACCGGAGTTGTTGGTGATCGTCATCATGACGACCGGGATCTCGGCGCCCCGCTCCGCCAGGAGCGCCTCGAGCCGCCCGATGTCCATATTGCCCTTGAAGGGGTGGTCCGCCTGCGGGTCGCGGCCCTCGGCGATGACCAGGTCGACCGCCTCGGCGCCGGTGAACTCGATATTGGCGCGCGTGGTGTCGAAGTGGGTGTTGCTCGGCACCACCTTGCCCGGGCCGCCAAGGACCTGGAAGAGGATGCGCTCAGCCGCTCGGCCCTGGTGGGTCGGGATGACGTGGGCATAGGGGAAGAGCTCCTGCACGGCATCGCGGAAGACGAAGAAGCTGGGCGAGCCGGCATACGACTCATCGCCGCGCTGGATGGCCGCCCATTGGTCGCGGCTCATTGCGCCAGTCCCGGAGTCGGTGAGCAGGTCGATGAGCACGTCGTCGGCGTGCAGTTGGAAGAGGTTGTAGGCCGCGTCGGCAGCCTTGGCCCGCCGCTCGGCGGCGGTCGTCATGCGCAAGGGCTCCACGGAGTGGATGCGGAAGGGCTCGATCACGGTGCGGAACTCGACGTCGTTGTCACTCACCCTCGGACGCTATCGGGCCCTCCTGGGGCCAGGCTGATGGCCTGCGGGGAGTGTCTGGTCACCGAGACACTGCCCGCCGACGCCACCCGTTTCAGTGGCGGGCGATCGCCACGTCGGTGACCGGGAGACCCAGGGCGCTCGCGAGCGCCGACACGGGCGCGTCCAATTCCGCCTTGTGCGGTCGCCGCCTGCCGGCAAACCAACGCACGTCCAACCCGCGCCGCCGCCCGGATCCGGTCAAGCGCCAAAAGCCACCGAGGCGGCCGTCGATCAGCAGTGGCGCGAGAAGTTGTCCGTTGTCCTGCATCCACAGCACGCGGTAGTTGTCGGGATCGACGAAGCGGGCGCGGGCGGGCGGGTCGTAGCCGCACAACAGCGCATCGAACTCGGGCAACAGGCGAATCCCGTTGGGCACCAACGACTCCCACCCGTCCTCGGCCCGTATGCCGGCGGGCTCGTGATAGTCGCGCCCGTCGGGTCCCGTCATGGTCACCAAATCAGTGCGCCGGGCGAGCGCCGCGTCGACGGCGCGCAGCCCGAGGCCCGACCACCAGGCGACGTCATGGCGGCTGCTGGGCCCGTGTGCGCGCAGATGCAGGTCGAGTGCGGCATCGGCCATGGCCTCCGGGTCGGCCTGGAGGGCGCGGCGAGCCTCGCCATCACCGAGAAGCGTTGCCGCCGTGCGATATCCGGGTGCGCCTTGACCGGACCAGGCGCCCGCGAGCGGACGTCGCAGCAGTCCGCCGTGGCCGAAGGAGAAGTAGCGGCCGGCCGGCCCGGCCAGCCGCGGTGTCGCCTCCGGGTCCTCGCTGGCGATCCACCCGGTGAGGTGGGCCTGGAGCTCGGCGGGCGTGCGCCATTTGGTCGCGGCATACGACTCGGTGCCGGCCCAGGCGTCCTCCAACGTCCGGTCGACAAGACGTAGCGTGCGCGCCCACAAGGCGCGCTGCCCGATGCGGGTTGTCGCGTCGAGGACTCGATGATGCTCGGGGATGCTCGTGTGGACGGTGCCGCGGATCGTGCTGCTGCGCACAATCATGATGGATTCGTATGCCGCAGTGAGAGTTTCGTGATCCGCCCCGGGTAGGCGGGCGGCGAGGGCGAGGAACGGCGAGCGTGCGGTCTGGGACTGGATCGGGCCGATCGCGGAGATCGCCTCGACGACCTCGTCGAGGGTCCGCTGCCGGCAGGTCCCGTCCCGGCCGGCCGCGGGGAACTGCCGCGCCAGGCTGCGCCCGGCCAGCTCGGCCCAGTCGGCCGTCAAGCCAACTCGCCGCGCACGACCGCTGACGCGGGATCAGGCTCGGGTGCGGGCGCGTCCGCGAGGGCGGCAGCGATCTCCTCGCCGAACTCGGTCAGCTCGGCCACCCCCGCGACCGGGCCACCGGCGAGCATGCCGTCCGCGCCGACGAGCAGCGCCACCGGGTCGCCGGCCACGCCGAGGCTGCTCCACGCCTGGGCGTCGGGGTCGCGCAGCCATCCGTGCGGCCAGTCGAAGCCCCTCAGATCGAAGTCCATCGGCACCGAGGCGATCGCCCGGACATCGATCGCCGGCATCCGCTCGCGCCAGTTGCGGGCGAGGGCGATGGCCTCGTGGCTGCGCCCGCACCCGCAGGTGATGAAGACGAGCAGTTGGGCGCGCTCGAGGGCCAGGCCGCGCATGGTGACCGGCTGGTTGCCGTCGAGGAACATCAGCGGCGGAATCGTTTCGCGCACATAGTCATCCGGATCGGCCGTCTCGGTCGCTGCCGGCGCGGGCTGTCCGTGGGCGCCGTAGGCGGGCACTCGAGGCCGTCGCTCGCCGACGATCCAACGGGTGATCGCGGCGGTCACGGCCAACGCACCCAGCCACGTCCACGTCGCCCGGCTGCCCGGCAGCAGCGTCCCCGGCACCGTGTGCCCGCGTGCGCCCCAGACCACGGCGGCCAGGGCGAGTGCGCTGAGCACGACGTTACGAACCAGCGTGTCGATGGTGATCGGGGCACCGATCGTCCCGAAGCACCCGCAGGAGGGCCGGGGGCTGAAGGTCAGCCCGCGGGCGACGACCGCTGTATACGCGAGCATCAGCCCCAGCGTGAGCGCGGCCACGACGGTGAACGCGGAGGCCCACGGCAAGACAAAGAGCGCGACCCCGAGAACGGCCTCGATCGGCGGCAGCCACTGGACCGGGCCTTCGAGGGCGCTCGGCAGCCGGAGCAGCCGCGTGGCCGACACCAGGGAGGGCCGGTTGTTCCACTTGGCCTGGGCAGCGAGCAGGAGAACGACCGCCAGGAGAAGAGGAGCGGCCACGAGCGCGTCGGTCACCGGTGAAGTCTACTTTTGCCGCGGCGGCGCATCCGCCGAAGGGATGATGCCCGGCGGTGGCCCCGGTGAGGCTGCCGAACCTACCGTCGAAGCATGACGAGTTACCTCTACCGCAGCGCCGCCACCTGGGCCGGAATCGGACTGGCCGGCGGCCTCTTCTATCGCACGCTGACCCACTCGCGCGACTTCGACGGCCGCACCCAGCTCGCGGTCGTGCACACGCACACCCTGGTCTTGGGCATGGTCACGCTGCTCGCGGTCCTCGCCCTCCACCTGGTCCTCGCCCTCGACGCGGATCGCCGCGGCCGGTGGGCCCTCCATACCTGGAACGCCGGCTTGGCGGTCACCAGCGGGACGATGTTGGTCAAGGGCACCCTGCAGGTGACCGGACGCGCCTATGACCTGCCGGCGCTCGCCGGCGTCGCCGGGCTCGGGCACATCGCCCTGACGGCGGCAGTGATCCTGCTCTTCTTGACGATCGGTGCGCGCCTGCGCGCACGACGCGAGGACGCGGCCCAACCGTCCGCCGAACGGGTGACCGTCGCGTGAGCACCGCGGCCGACCGCAAGTGGTTCGCGCTCGGCACGCTCGCCCTCGGGCTGTCGATGATCGTCCTCGACGGCACCATCGTCGGCGTCGCCCTGCCGCGGATCATCACCGATCTCCACCTCGACCTGACCGACGCGCAGTGGGTCAACAGCCTCTACTCGATGATCTTCGCCGCCCTGCTGCTGACCTTTGGCCGGCTCGGGGACCGCTTCGGGCGGCGCCGGCTCTTCCTTGTCGGTGTCCTCGTCTTCGTCGCCGGGTCGATCACCGCGGCGCGCGCTGACGCGGCAAGCGCCCTGATCGCGAGCCGCGCCCTCCAGGGCGTGGGTGGCGCGATGGTGTTGCCCGCCACCTTGTCCACGGTCAACGCGACCTTCCGAGGGAAGGACCGCGCCGTCGCCTTCGGCGTCTGGGGCGCCGTCATGGCCGGTATGGCGGCGGTGGGCCCGCTGCTCGGCGGCTGGCTGACCACCAGCTTCGACTGGCGCTGGATCTTCCTGGTCAATGTGCCGCTCGGCGCGCTCGTCCTGGTGGGCACGTTGCTCTGGGTCCCGGAGACCCGGTCCGCCACCAAGGCCCGCGGCTTCGACGCCGACGGCCTGCTCACCAGCGGCATCGGCCTGGCGCTGGTGGTCTTCGCCCTCATCGAGGGCACCGACCTAGGCTGGTGGAAGCCCTTGCGGGAGTTCACGATTGCCGGTATGACGTGGCCCGCGACCGCGCCCGTCTCACCTGTCCCGGTGGCCGCCCTAGTCGGCGTCGTCTTCATCGCGCTGTTCGTGGTCTGGGAGCGGCACCGGGCGCGGGTGCAGCGGGACGCGATCCTCGACCTGAGCCTGTTCACCTTCCCGACCTTCACGTGGGGCAACCTCACCGCCTTGACCGTGGCGGCCGGCGAATTCGCCCTGGTCTTCGTCATGCCACTCTTCCTGGTCAATGCCCTGGGGCTGAGCATCATGGGCGCCGGCTGGGTGCTCGCCGCGATGGCCGGTGGTGCCTTCCTCGCCGGAGCGAGCGCACGGCACTTGGCGGAGCGCTTCAGCGCGACCATGGTCGTGCTCATCGGCCTGAGCCTGGAGCTCGTCGGGGTGCTGTCGACCGCCCTCGTCTTGGGCCGGGGCACCTCGTCGTGGCTGATCGCGGCGACGCTCACGGCATACGGGGTGGGATTGGGGCTCGCGTCGGCGCAGCTGACCTCGACCGTGCTGGGCGACATCCCGGCCGACCGCTCCGGCTCGGCATCCGCGACGCAGTCCACCGTTCGGCAGGTGGGCTCGGCACTCGGCTCCGCGGTGGCCGGTGGAGCGCTCGCCGTGGCGCTTGCGCACACGCTGCCCGACCGGCTGGCGGCCATCGCCGGTCTGCCGGCGGGCAAGGCGGCCGAGCTCGCGGCTCAGACCAGTCAGAGCGCCGGCGGCGTCATCCCCGGGCTGCGCGCGCAGGGGGCACGCGGCCCGTGGGGTGACGCCGGACCCGCGATCGCGGACGCGCTGGCCGCGGGCTTCGCCGATGCGACCCGCCTGGCCATCCTCGTCTCGGCAGCTTTCCTGGTCGCCGGCTTGCTCGGCGCCTGGCAGGTGCACCGCCGCGCCCACCGGTCCACCGGCGTCCTCGTCCCGGCGGCGTAGCCTCGGGTGGGTGAGTCAGGACGTGGCCGGTGAACGCACCATCGCCGTATTGCGCAATCTGACGACACTGCAGCACACACTCTTCGTCACCCTCGTCGCCATCGGCGTGGCCCGCGCCTGGCCCACTGCGAACCGCGTCACGCTCGTCGTCGCCATCACTGTTCTGACCTGCTGGTATGCCGTCGGCGCGCGCCGCGCCGAGCATCGCCCGGCCGCGTCGTCCAGCGAGCCCGGGGCGGCGGGTCCGGCCCGCGCGGCGATCGGGTGGCTGCTGATCCTGGCGGTGCTCTGGATCGCCTGCGTCGCGGTGTCGCCGCACCTGATCTGGGTGGGCTTTGCGCTCTGGTTGCTGGCCGCGCACCTCCTGCCCTTGGCCGGTGCCGCGGTCTTCGCCGCGGGCGTGCTTGCCGTCGTGATCGGCGCGCCCGTACTCGCGGGCCAGGGCTGGTCGGTCGGAGGTGTCGTCGGTCCCACGGTCGGCGCCATCTTTGCGCTCGCGCTCTCACGGGGGCAGGTGCTGCTGGCACGCGAGTCCATCGAGCGCGCGCGACTGGTGCGCTCGCTCGTCCGGGCCCAGGACGAGTCGGCCGCTCTGCAGGAGCAGTTGGCGGCCGCCCAGCGCGATGCGGGTGCGCAGGCCGAGCGGACCCGGCTCTCCCGCGAGATCCACGACACGCTCGCTCAGGGTTTCTCGTCCATCCTGCTGCTAGCGCGGGGGGCGTCGGTCGCCGGCGACGAGGTGCACCTGCGGCACCTGCTGGACCGGATCGAGGAGACAGCGGCCGGCAACCTGGCGGAAGCGCGCCGCGTCGTGGGCGCGCTCGCGCCGGAATCCTTGCAGGACAACGGCCTTGCGGCCGCCCTGCGGCGGATCGTCGCCGACCTCGCGGCCGACACCGGTATCGACACCGACGTCCGGGTCGACCCCGACCTGCCGCTGCTCGACACTGGCGAAGAGGTCGTGCTTCTGCGTAGCGCCCAGGGGGCGTTGGCGAACGTCCGCACTCATGCCCGGGCCGCGCGGGTCGTTGTCTCGCTCACCGGTGCCGGCGATCAGGTCCGGCTCGATGTCGTCGACGACGGTGTCGGTTTCGACCCCGGGCAACTCGCGGCTGAGGCTTCCGCGTCGGCCGGCGCGGCGTCCGGCGACCGGCCTGGGGCCACGCGGGTGGACTACGCGCGGGGCGGCTACGGGCTGGCATCCACGACCGCGCGGCTGCGCGAGCTCGGTGGCGGATTGACGATCGAATCGGCACCCGGCGACGGGACGGCGGTATCGGCATACCTGCCGGTGCGGCGCGCCCAACCGGAGGTCGCGCGGTGACGCGGGTGCTGGTCGTCGACGATCATCCGATCGTGCGCTCGGGGCTGCGGACGCTGCTCGACGGGCAGCCGGGCATCGACGTGGTGGGTGAGGCCGCAGACGGGGCGACGGCCCGGAAACTCGCCGGTGCGCTCGCCCCCGACGTTGTGCTGTGCGATTTGCGCCTGGGCGACGGGATGGACGGCGTCGGGGTCGCCCGTGCCCTGCAGCGGCCGGGCGGGCCGGCCGTGGTCATCCTGACGACCTACGACCACGACACCGACATCGTGCGCGCGATCGAGGCCGGGGCCGCGGGCTATCTGCTCAAGGACGCCGCGCCGGCACAGATCGTCCGGGCCGTCGAACTGGCAGCCGCGGGCGAGACCGTCCTATCAGCGGCGCAGGAGGCGCGGGTCGTCGCCACCCAGCGCAGCGCCCCTCGGGCCCTGAGCGAGCGCGAACTGGACGTGCTTCAGTTGATCGCCCTCGGCTTGACCAATCGGGAGGTCGCGCGCCGCCTTTTTGTCAGCGAGGCGACGGTCAAGACCCACCTGGCCCATGTCTACGACAAGCTCGGCGCTCCCAGCCGGACCGCGGCGGTCGCCGTCGCCCGCGAGCACGGCCTACTCTGAGCGCCGCGACCCCCCCACTCGACAGGGCTGAACCGGCCACTCGACGTGAGGGGAAAATGCCTGGCGCCCGCGGTCACGCCTGGCCGGGGTAGGAGCCGAAGCTCCACTGGTTGCCCTCGGCGTCGCGCACGGTGCACGTGCGGCCGCCGTAGTCGGGGTCCATGGGTGCCTGAACGCTGGTGCCGCCGGCAGCGAGCGCGCGGTCATAGACGGCGTCGACCTCCTCGTCGGTCTCGACGACGCAGTAGCAGGACGAGGTGCCGGGGAGCTCCAGGTGCTCATCGTCCGCGGTGCGGCGCCCCGCGGAGCCGAACATGATCCCGCCCCGGTCCCCCCAGGCGTATTCGGCGTGGTCGACGACTCCCGGTGCGCTGGTCATGAGGGCTCGCCGGGTGAAGCCGACGGCCTCGAGAAAGGCGACCGCTGCGTCGGCGTCGCGAAAGGTCAGGGTGTGGAAGAGCGTTGTCGTCATAACTCAACCCTGCCCGGTCGGATGCGGGGATTCTTGAACAAATCGGAAGTCCGCGGAGTCCGTCGGGGGATGGCCGGTCAGCGCACGCCAGTCGCGAGTCAGGTGTGACTGATCGGCATAACCCGCCTCGGTGGCGACGTCGGACAGTCGGATTCCCCTGCGGCGCAAAGCATCGGCGTGTTCGAAGCGACGCAAGCGGGCGACCCGCTTGGGGCTCAGCCCGAACTCGGCACGGAAGCAACTGCCGAGATGACGCTCACTCATGCCGACCCGCCCGGCCAACTCGCGCACTCCCAGTCGTCCGCGACTGGCCCGCAGCAACTGCCAGGCCCGGCCGACCTCGGGCCGCGGCTCGTGCCCGCCTGGCTGTGCCAGTGCGCTCAACAAGGCGGCATCGAGGGCATCGAAGCGCGCCGCCCAGGTCGGTGCGGCCGCCAACCGCTCGACGTCGTCGGCCCGCAGGCCCAGCGGGAGCTCGCCGTGTTCGACGAGGCTGAAGGCACCGAGCCCACCCATGGGCAGCCCCAGCAGACGACGCACGCCGGCAGGGCTGAGCGCCAGTTGGATGCCGTGCAGCCGCCCGTGCGCATGCACGAGTGCCGGCGCATCGTGGAGGCCCGACGCCAGCGCCCAGAAGGTGTCCGATCGGCGCGGCGTCGCGAGCCAGCCGACATCCAGCGGCTTGCCGAAGGCGAGGATCACGGTCGCCGTCGTGGACGGTATGCCGTGGTGCACGGCGCCCTCCGGCACCGACTCGTCATACCCGTCGTAGGCGCGCACCAGCCCGCGAAGGGCGGGATGCGGGGCGCGCTGCGGCATACGGCCAGGGTAGAGCGATGCGGGCGAGCACGGGCCGCGTCGGGCGAGGCCGCGCACGCTCGCTGCCCCCTGCGTACGGTGGAGGCCCACGACCGAAGGGGGACCCGTGACCAAGGCATCCACACCCGCCGAGCCCGATCGCGAGATCCTGCGCCGAGCCCTCGGCGGCGCGCGCCGCCATTCTCGCCCAACTCGACGGCCTCGACGACGAGCAGTTGCGCCGGCCGGTGCTGCCGTCCGGCTGGAGCTGCCTGGGCCTGGTCCGGCACCTGACGCTGTCGGACGAGCGCTACTGGTTCGAGAGCGTTGCGAGCGGCGGTGAACTGGATTTCTGGCCGGACGGCGAGAACGCCGACTGGGTCGTCGGACCTGAGGAGGCTGCGGCAGACGTGATCGCGGCCTATCGCGCGGCCTGCGCCGCGTCCGATGCGTTCATCGCCGCCACCGCGCTGGACATACCGCCCGCTCGGCCCGAGTCCTGGTGGGAGCAGGCGGGGCTGGCCTTTCCCGACCTGCGGGCCGTGATCGTGCACGTGATCGCCGAGACCGCGACGCACGCCGGGCCACCTCGACGCCGTCCGCGAGATGATCGACGGACGTCAGTACATCGCCTTGTAGAGCTCACCCCGCCGCGTAGGCGCGGACCTGGCCGAGCACGTCAGCCATCAGCCGCTGCACGGCGATCGTGTCGTCCAGCGGCATGACCGGACTCTCCGTGCGGCCGGCCGCCAGGCACTCGCCGACGTGCGCGATCTCGTACTGATAGCCACCGGGAAAGGTCAGGTGCTCGGGCGTCTTGCCGCGCCACACGGTCAATGACGGGGAGCGGTGGAAGCGCGAATGGACGTCGATCCACCCCTGAGTCCCGAGCAGCATCATCCGCCCCGGCCCGTATGCCGTGAACCCGCCCGACAGCGTCGCCGACCGGCCGTCGCGGTAGCCGAGGAGGACGCCGAACTTGCCCTCGACGCCGGTCGGGAAACTCCCGCCGACGGCGTGGACGACATCGGGTGTGCCGAGGAAATGCTGGGCGAAGGAAAGCACATAGACCCCGAGGTCGAGCACCGCACCACCGCCCAGCGCCGGGTCGAAGAGCCGGTCGTCGGGGTCGAAAGGCCGGAAGGCGGTCAGGTCGCCCTGGACCCCGCGCAGCGCGCCGATTTCGCCGTCGGCGATGATCCGGCGGGCGTGCGCGATCGCCGGGTTGAAGCGCGTCCACATCGCCTCCATCGCGAAAACCCCTGCGGCGCGCGCGGATTCGACAACGCGCTCGGTGTCGGCGAGGGTCGCGGTGAAGGCCTTCTCAACGAGTATCGGCTTGCCGGCCGCGATCGCCGCGAGCGCGATCTCCGTATGCTGCGGGTGCGGCGTCGCGACGTAAATCGCGTCGATCTCGGGGTCGGTGACAAGTGCGTCGTAGGACCCGTGGGCCCGCGGTATGCCGTGCTCCGCGGCGATCGCCTGGGCACGATCCAACGAGCGGGACCCCACGGCGACCACCTCGCCCTGGGGCACCTCGGCGAAAGCCTCGGTCATGACGGCCGCCATCCGGCCCGGCCCGGCGATACCCCAGCGCACAGTGGTCACGTCACCAACCCTAGAGTCGGGGCCAGCCTGGGCGGCGGGCGGAAGCGGGGGAAGGGGACGATCCCAGCCGGGGCGGCACACGGCATACGTCCTGATCAGTTGTCGGCGGATGCGGCGTGATCGGTCCAGCCGGTGGTGTCGGGTCCGCTCGCGAGATCCTTCTTGAAGCGGATCATGTTGCCGGCCGGGTCGCGGAAGGCGCAGTCGCGCACGCCATAGAACTGATCGGCCGGCTCCTGCAGCACTTCCGCGCCGCTCGCGGCGACGCGCTCGAAGACTCCATCCACGTCGTCGGTGCCGAAGATCAGGGCGCCGAGCATGCCCTTGGCGAGCAGGTCCGCCATCGCGGCCTGGTCCGCCTCGCTCATGCCGGGGTAGATGCCGGTGTTCTGCAGGACGATCTCGAGCTCCGGCTGGGTCGGCGTTTTCAGGGTGCACCAGCGGAAGCCGCCATTGCTGACGTCGGTGGCGACAGTGAAGCCGAGGGTGTCTCGGTAGAAGGCCAGGGACTTTTCGTGGTCATCGGTGAAGACGAAGACGTTGGCGACGGACAGGGTGCTGACTGCGCTTGGTGTGGTCATGACAACGACATTGGGGCCGCTCCGTCAGGCGCGCTTCTCCGAAAGTGATCGCTTCGGCGTGACCCGGACGGGGCGGGTGATCTGCTTGGCGATGCACCCCGGTATGCCGCGCAGCTCCTCGTGCGAGCGCGCGCGATAGGCGCTCGGTGTCTCGCCCATCAACTCGGTGAACCGCGCGCTGAACGAGCCGAGCGAGGTGCAGCCGACGGCCATGCAGACGTCCGTCACGCTGTGATCGGTGTTGCGCAACAGCGCCGCTGCGCGTTCGACCCGGCGCGTCATCAGGTGAGCATGCGGCGTCTCGCCGAAGGCCTCCTTGAAGCTGCGCTGGAAGTGCCCGACCGACATCAGGGCATCCCGGGCCAGGGCGGGGACATCCAGCGGCTCGGCGAACGCGCGATCCATCCGGTCGCGGGCCTGCCGCAGCCGGATCAGATCGTCGCGCTCCATGCCCGACAGGGTAGGCGGCGACGCCCACACCCGGGCGGCTGCGGTGCGATAGTCGAGAGATGACCGATGTCGAGGCCGGCCCCTGGATCGCCGTCGATGCCGCCGGTTGCGGGGCCGACGATCTCTCCTTCTGCGGCGCGGTCGGCGTCACCGTCGCGGCGCAGACACCGTGGGACGAGGTCGTCGCGGCGAGCGTGGCGCAGGGATGGGTCGGGCTGGAGTGGCTCTCCGGTCTCCCCGGGACTGTCGAGGCGGCGGTGGTCGGCAACCACACGGCATACGGGCACTGGGTGGGGGAGTCGGTTGCCCGCGTGCGCACGCGGATGGTTGCCACCAGCCGTCAACGGACGTATGCCGCGGCCGACTGCGCGTTCGAACCGCACCGTTCGCGCTTCCTGGCCGACCCCGCGGCCCACGTCCTTCTCGACGTGAACTTGCTGCTGCGCCAAGGCGATCTAAGCGACCCGGTGGTCGACGAGGACTTCGCGCGACTCGCCGGCGTGCCCCTCGGGGCGCGGCTCCCGGCGGTCGACGTGCGGGCCCTGATCACGTCGAGACGGCAAGCCAGGGGCAGGGTCAGGGGGCGATCTCGCGGACCTGGCCGGCGTCGACCTCCCAACGGCGGGTCAGGCGGACGGTGGCCAGCATCCGGCGGTCGTGGGTGACCAGCAGGACGGTGCCGTCGAAGGCGTCGATCGCCTGCTCCAACTGCTCGATGGCCGGCAGGTCGAGATGATTGGTCGGCTCGTCCAGGACGAGCAGGTTGACGCCGCGGGCCTGCAGCAGGGCCAGCGCGGCCCGGGTCCGCTCGCCCGGTGAGAGCGAGTTCGCCTGGCGCGCAATGTGATCGGCTCGCAGCCCGAACTTCGCCAGGAGGGTGCGCACATCGGCGTGCGACCAGTCCGGCATCTCCTCCTCGAAGGCCCGCACGAGGGTCAGCTCCGACTCGAAGCTCGCCCGGGCCTGGTCGACCTCGCCGACGACGACCGACGACCGCAGGCCAGCACTCCCGGCGGCCGGCGCGATGCGGCCGAGCAGCAGCCCAAGCAGGGTGGTCTTGCCCGACCCATTGGGGCCGGTGATCGCGACCCGGTCACCAAGATCGAGCTGGACATCGACCGGGCCGAGACGGAAGGCACCCCGCTCGACGACGGCACCGGAGGCGACCGCGACGATATCGCCGGACCGGCCGGCCGAGGCGATCGTGAACTGTAGCTCCCACTCCTTGCGCGGCTCTTCCACGACCTCCAGGCGCTCGATCATCCGCTCGGTCTGGCGCGCCTTCGCGGCCTGCTTCTCCGAGGTCGCGACAGCGTGGGCACGGATGAACTTGTCCCGCTCCGAGCCAGACTTCTTCTTGCGCAACGCATTTCGCGTGCCCTTGTCCATCCAGGCGCGCTGCCGTCGGGCGCGGTCCGCAAGCGCGGCCCGACGTGCCGAATACTCCTCGAAACTCTCCCGAGCCCGGCGCCGGGCGATCGAACGCTCCTGGAGATAGGCGTCATACGTCCCGCCATAGGTCGCGACGGTCAGCAGCGACCGGTCGATCTCGACCACGGCGGTGACGGTCCGCGAGAGAAACTCCCGGTCATGGCTGACCACGACACAGGGGGCATCCAGCCCGGCGACGAAGTCCTCGAGCAGGTCCAGGCCGGCGGCGTCGAGGTCGTTGGTCGGCTCGTCCAGGAAGTAGGCGTCATACCGCGAGAGCAGCAGGCCAGCCAGTGAGACGCGCGCAGCTTGCCCGCCGGAGAGCGTGTCGGCGAAGCGGTCGAGATCGATCGCGAGCCCGAGCTGCGCGGCGACGATCTCCAGGCGCTCGTCCAGGTCACCGCCGCCGAGGGCGAGCCAGGTTTCCAACGCGTCGGCATAGGCATTGTCAGCGCCCGCCGACCCCGAAGCCAGCGCGTCGGCCGCAGCCTCCATGGCGGTGCTCGCGGGCCCGACGCCGGTGCGGCGCAACAGTTGCGCTCGGATGGTCTCGCCGGTGCGGGCGTCGGGCACCTGCGTCAACAGCCCGAGGCGCGCGTGCCGAGGAGAGCGGCTGAGGGTGCCGCGGTCCGGCGCGCGCACCCCTGCGAGGATGCGCAGCAGGGTCGACTTTCCGGCGCCATTGGGCCCGACCAACCCGATGACATCCCCGGGGGCGACGATCAGGTCGAGCCCGGAGAAAAGCTCCCGGTCACCGAAGGATGCGCCCACCCCGCGGACTTGGATCGTCGCGCTCACGCTCGGCAGTCTCGCACTCCCGCGAGCCCGGGCTCACCTGTGTTTCGGCGGGACGCGGCCTAGGCGGCGCGATGCCGGGCATTCGCGCCGCCCAGGTTCGGATCAGCCGGCGACCGGGAGGGTGGCCACGCACACCTCGCCGGTGCGCAGGTCGATGGCGGACGCGCCGACATTGTCGGTGCCACTCTGGTCGGCCGTGCCTCGGCTGACCGCGACATCGCCCGCGGTGTTCGAAACGCGCACCCCGGCATACACGCCGGTGAGGTTGTCGGCGACCCCGACGGCCCACGGGTGGTAGGCGCCGGACCCGTCCACGCCGACCGTGATGGCGATGGAGCCGCCCGAGGCGCTCGCGGTCAGCGCGATCGTGGATCCCTTGGTGCACGTCGCGACCACGGGGACCTCGATAGCGGTGGCGGATGCGGCGGGGGCATAGGCAAGGGCGGCGGTGAGGGCGCCGGCGAAGGTGATGGCGGTGGCGGAACGACGAGCGGTCATCAGGATGCCTTTCACTAACAATGGGTTGCTGGGCATGGTCTTTCCTATGCCCGATGAGCTACCCGCGGGAACACGCAGCGGCTACGGAGACCGGTGGCCGGCCGGGGGAGCCGTGCGCACGGCATACGGAAGTCGACCCATTCGCGTATGACGGTTGCGCACCTTTCACCCCGCGTCACCCGCCGCTCCGGGCGCCGCCGGGGGTAGCGTCGCAGGATGGTCCAGATCACGCCCAACCTGTGGTTCGACGACAATGCGGAACAGGCGGCGCAGTTCTATGTCGCGATCTTCCCGGGCTCGCGCATCACGAATATTGCCCGCTACACCGCGGCCGGCCCAGGGCCCGAAGGCCAAGCGGTGACGGTCGATTTCGAACTCGACGGCCAGCCCTTCACCGGCATCAACGGCGGGCCGATGTTCACCTTCAGCGAGGCCGTCTCCTTCGCCCTACCGTGCGCCGACCAGGCCGAGTCCGACCGCTATTGGGAGGCGCTGCTGGCCGATGGTGGACAGCCGTCCCAGTGCGGCTGGCTCAAGGACAAGTTCGGGCTCTCCTGGCAGGTCTACCCGCGCGCGCTGGGCGACTACACCGCGGACCCCGACCCAGAACGCGCGGCGCGGGCGACCGCGGCCATGCTGCAGATGAGCCGGATCGACCTGGCTGCCGTCGCGGCCGCGGCCGACGGACTCCCGCAGGAGCACTCGTGACCGGGGCCGCCGCGCGCATTCTGGTGGGCACCACCAAGGGTGCCTTCCTGCTGGACGGGGACGCCGACCGCGCGACCTGGCGCGTGCGCGGGCCGTTCTGCGACGGCTGGCCGATCAACCACATCGTCGGCGATCCCGCGACCGGCACGATCTGGGCCGGCGGTGGGGGCGACTGGACCGGTGCGGGGGTCTGGCGCTCGGCCGACGACGGAGCAACCTGGGACGTATGCCGACTCACGTCCGGTCAACTCGACGAGTGGGCTGCCGGCGACCCCGCATTCGCCGAGCAGATCGGCTGGTCCGAGGACGCGCTGCCCTTTGGGACGCGGTTCAGCCAGATCTGGTCCTTGGCGCGCGTCGGCGAGCGAGTCTTTGCCGGCACCAAGCCGGCCGTCCTGCTGGTCAGCGATGACGACGGGCGCAGTTGGTCGGAGGTCAAGGGACTAAGCGATCACCCCTCGCGCCCGGACTGGGCGCCGGGGGCGGCGGGGCTGGTGCTGCACACGATCACCAGCGACCCCGTCGACCCGGACCGGATCTGGATCGGCATCTCCTCCGCGGGCGTCTTCGCCTCGACGGACGGGGGTGTGACGTGGGAGCGGCGCAACGACCTGGCCGACCCCACGGCATACGGCGATCCGGGGCACCCGGCGGCGCCGAGCGGTGGTCAGGTCGGGCACTGCGTCCACCACATCGAACGGGCCGCGGACGGCACGCTCTATCAGCAAAACCATTACGGCACGTGGCGATCCGGCGACGCGGGCGAGACGTGGACCGAGATCGGGTCCGGTCTGCCATCCACCTTCGGTTTCCCACTCCTGGTGCATCCGCGCGATCCGCAGACGATCTGGACCCTGCCGCTCAATGGCGACTCGGCGGGGCGGTTCCCGCCCGACGCGGCCGCGGCGGTCTGGCGCTCAGTCGACGGCGGCGCTACCTGGCAAGACCAGCGCGCCGGCCTGCCGCAGGAGGCCTGCTTCTTCACGGTGCTGCGGCAGGGGATGGCGGGCGACAGGCGCACGCCCGCCGGGGTCTACTTCGGGACCAACTCGGGGTCGGTCTTCGCCAGCCGCGACGAGGGCCAGACGTGGACCGAGATCGCCCGGCACCTCCCGACGATCCTCGCCGTCGAGGTGCTGGACCGGGGCTGATTCTTACCAAGAGGTAGAGCGTCGAGGACGCGGTGACGCGGGCAACTTCGGCAGACTGTGGCTACCGAGGCTCGGCGGCGCACGCGAAGGGGAGTTCTGATGATCGCGCTACACACCACGATCGCGATAGCGGCCATCATCTTGTTGATCATCCGGGCCAAAGTGGATCCCATCATCGCGCTGGTGCTCGGCTGCCTCTATCTGGGCCTGGCATCCGGCATCGGCTTCGAGAAGACCGTCGACGCGATCACCTCGGGCTTCGGCGACATCATGGCCAAGATCGGATTATTGATCGGCTTCGGGGTGCTCATGGGCGCCTTGCTGCATCGCCTTGGCGCCTTCAAGGTGATGGTCGAGGCGCTCGTGCGGGTCGTTCCCGCCAACCGGCTGCCTTATGCCCTCGCGATGGCGCTCGCAACCATCGCCCCGTCGATCTATGTCGATGTCCAGGTTGTGCTCGCCGCTCCCGTGGCCCGCTCGTCCTCGAAGTTCATCAGCAAGGACGGCCTCGCCTGGCTGTCCGGCGCCCTCGGGACCGGCATCTTCTGCGGCTACGTTTTCGTCATCCCTGGCCTGGCCGCCATCTCGATTGCCGGTCTGCTGAAGGTCCCGCTCGGGACCTACCTGATCTACGGCATCGTGATCGGCCCGTTGACCGCGCTGATCACCGTCTGGATCTTCCGCCGGATGCTGGCCCTGGGCTGGTGGGACGCGACCAAGGACGAAGAGGAGTCGGAGGCCCTCGCCGAGGAGGAAGCCGCCGGGGAGGTCCGGGACGGCGGCCGGCGGCCCTCCCTGCTGCTCGCGATCTCTCCGATCATCGTGCCCTTGCTGATGATCGCCTTCGGCGCCTTCGCCGACCTCGCCGGCAAGTCGAATGCGTTCATCGCCTTCATCGGCAATGCGAATGTCGCGCTTTTCCTCGGCCTGCTCGGGGCGTATGCCATTGCCCGCCGCTTCGTCGGCACGACGGCGAGCGCCGACGCCTTCAGCGACGGGCTGCACACCACCGGCGAGATCCTGCTCGTCACCGGTGTCGGTGGCTCCCTCGGTGCGGTGATCAAGGCCACCGGCCTAGCGAAACTCCTCGGCGGGCTCTTCTCGGTGAACGCCGGTGCCCCCATCGTCTTGAGCCTGCTGCTCGCCTGGTTCATCGCCGCGGTGCTGCACCTGGCCATCGGTTCGGTGTCCGTCGCCGCGATCACGGCCGCCGGCATCATCGCGCCCATCCTCGGGTCGATCCCCGTCGCGCCCGTGGTCGTCGGCCTAGCGATCGCCTCGGGTTCGCTGTTTGCGCTGCAGGTCAACAGCAACTTCTTCTGGATGTTCACGTCGTTGCTCGGCCTGTCCACACGTGGCGGCCTCAAGACAATGACCACGGTGACCTCGATCGCCTCGCTCGTCTCGCTGCCACTGGTCGTGGTGGCGGCTCTCGTCTCCTGACGCGGCTCGCCTGCCCGTCCTCAGGCCAGGGGGTCAGGGCTGCGCAGCTGCGAGGACGTATGCCGGCGGCGCCGCCACCGATGACCGCGGCACCGCCGGGCAGATCACCGAGACGATCCCGTCACGGTCCGTGGCCACCGGGCCCGCTGACGATGCGGCGCCCCGGACATCACCGCTCGGGTCGGGCCCCTCGGCGGGGCCGAGGCCCATCAGCAGGCGCACGCCCAGCACGCCCAATTCGTAGTGCGGCAGGGCCACGGTCGACAGCGGCGGCCGCAAGTGGGCCGCGATGACCTCCTGGTTGTCGAAGCCGACAACCGAGACGTCATCGGGGACGCGCAAGCCGCGATCGCGAAGCGCGTCGTAGACACCCATGGCGACCCGGTCGTTGTGACAGAAGACGCCGGTGACACCCAACTCGGGCAGGTCCAGCCCCGCGGCATACCCGCCTTCCTGCTCGGGCGAGGTGTCGATCACCAGCGCGGGGTCGAAGGCCACGCCGGCGTCCGCGAGTGCCTCGCGGTAGCCGGCAAGCCGACCCGTGCGCGCAGGTGACGGCGTCGTCGTGTTGAGGAAGGCGATCCGTCGGTGCCCGGCGTCGAGCAGGATCCGAGTGGCCGTGCGCCCGCCACCCCCCTCGTCCGGCACGACCGCCCGAACCCCTGGGGTCGATGAAAAGCAGTTCACGAGAACGTGATCCGCCGAGGACAGCCCGGCTGGGACGACCACCTCACGGTGGTACCACGTCGAATAGAGCACGCCCTGGACCTGGTGATCGAGCATCATCTCCAAGGCCTGTGCCTCGGCCGCGGCGTTGTCCTCGGTGTTGGCGACCAGCAGGCTGCAACCGAGACGCCACGCTTCGTCCTGAGCGCCCCGGATCACGGCGCCCGCGAAGGGCGTGGTCGCGATCGAGTCGGCGAGCAGGCCGATGAACCGCGACTCGCCCTTGACCAGCGCCGCGGCGCTCAGGTTGGGCCGGTAGCCCAGCTCGGCGACCGCCTCGCGGACCCGGCGCCGGGCATCGGGGCCGATGCGCACACCCTGCTTGTCGTTGATGACGTGCGAGACGGTGGCGGTCGACACCCCCGCGAGGGCGGCCACCTCTCGCATGGTCACCCGTCCCGAGCCGCCCGGCAGCCGGCCATCGGGTGTGTCGCTCACGTGGTCAGCCCTTCGTCGCACCGCTCTCCAATCCGTACATCATCGCCTTGTTCAACGCGAGGAAGACCAGCAGGAGGGGTGTCACGGTCACACAGACCGCGGCGAAGGTCGCCGTCCAGTCCGTCTTGCCCATCGCGCCGATGTAGTTCTGCAGACCCAGCGGCACCGTCTTGAGGTCCTCGGACAACACGAAGGTGTTGCCGAAGACGAAGTCGTTCCAGATGAAGATGGCGTTGATCATCACCACCGTCACGATCGTGTTGACCGACATCGGCAAGGTGATCCGGGTGAAGATCGCGATCGGGCCGGCCCCGTCGATGGAGGCCGCGTCATACAGCTCGCGGGGGATGTATTCGAAGAAGCTGATGAACAGATAGAGCGACATCGGCAGGGCGAACCCGGCGAGCGGGATGATCATCGAGGCGTGCGTGTCGAGCAGCCCCACCTTGGCGTAGTCGACGAAGAGCGGCACCAGGGCCACCTGCACCGGGACGATGATCCCGATCAGGAACAGCCCGCGCACCAGCTTGCTGCCGCGGAAGCCCAGCACCTGTATCGCCTAGGCGCCCATCATCCCGCAAACCACGATGAGGGCAGCCGAACCGAGCGTCACCACGAGGGAATTGACGATATTGCGCAGCAGGTCGCCCTGAGCGAAGGCCCGGCTGAAGTTGTCGAGCGTGAAGCTTTCCGGCAACCCAAAGGCGCCATTGCGCGCGAAGTCCTGCTCGTCGCGGACCGCGGTCAGGAAGATCCACGCCAGCGGGTAGACCTGCACGATCGCCAGGGTTGCGAGCAGGGCGCGCGAAATCGCCTTACCGAGGTGAAGTCGTCGCGTGCGAGCCGTATGCCGTGGGGCCGGCCCATCGGCATACGTCTCGGCGTCCTGGGGAGCGGACATGCTGCGGGCGAGGCTGGTGTCGACGGGGCGGATCGGGGCCATGGTCATCGATCGGCCTTCCGGTAGAGCAGGAGATAGACCAGGCCGACGGCGACCAGGCACTCGGCGACGATGAAGACCGACATCGCGCTGGCATAGCCGTAGTTCGTGCTGGTGAACGCGGTCTTGTACATATAGGTCGTCACCAGTTCAGAGGAACGGCCGGGGCCGCCATTTGTCAGCAGGTAGGGGATGTCGAAGCCGCGCAAGGCGAAGGTGGTCGCCATGACGGTCATGGTGATCCAGACCGGGCGGATGTAGGGGAAGCGGATCTTGGCGAAGACCTGCCAGGCGTTGGCCCCGTCGAGGCGCGCGGCTTCCTCCAACTCATTGGGCACCGCGAGGAGCGCGGCGTAGATGATGATCGTGTAGAGCCCGACGAAGCGCCAGCCCTCGGGGACCGACACAGCGGCCAGCACGGTGTCGACATCGGAGAGCCAGGGGCGCGCCAGCGAGCCGAGGCCGACGCCCTTGAGGATGCCGTTGAGCAGGCCGGTCGGCTCGTAGGAGTAAATCCGTTGGAAGAGTAGGCCGATCGCAACGGTGGAGATGACGGCCGGCAGGAGATAGAGGACCTTGAGGATCTCTCGGCCCTTGGTGATGGTCAGCAGCAACGAGGCGATCAGCAGCGCGCCGCCGAGCTGGAGGATCAGGCAGATCGCGACAATAGACGAGCTGGTTAACGAAGGCCGTGGTGAAGGTCGGGTTACCGCCGACCATGTGCGCGTAGTTGTCGAGGCCGACGATCTGCATATCGGTGATGCCGTCCCACTCGAAGAGCGAGAGGTAGACCGACTGCAGAATCGGCAGCAGCACGGCGCCGCCGAAGAGCAGGAGGGGCGGCGCGAGGAAGAGGGCGACCGACCATCGGGATCGATAGGGAAGCAAGGGTGACCTCCGTCGGGCTCCGGTGGGTCGTGCGCGAGCGGGCGCAGGCACGACCCACCGGCCGGGCAGGGCTCGCTCAGCCGAAGAACTTCGGGGCGTTCTGGGCGAGGGTGGTGACCATCGTCTCGATGGACTGCTGCGGGGTGACGTCGCCCTGGACGAGCAGGACGAGCTCCTGCTGGAGCTTGGTGTTCGTCGTCGGGTCGAGCTGGGTGTCCCAGGGCATAGCCAGTTTGCCGACGGAGTCGGCGGTGGTCAGGGCCTTCTGGTAGAGCGGGGTGGCGTTCGCCGGGATGGTGACCTCGGTCTTGGTGGGAGCGAGGGCGCCGGCCGCGGCATACCGGCTGGGGTAGTTGGTGAGCGCGAACTTGAGGAAGTCGCGCACCAGCGGGTCGTAGGTCTTGGCGTTGATGGCCATTCCGATGCCGGACGGAGCGACATAGTCGTTGGGACCGGTCTTGGCACCCGCGATGGTCGGCAGGGTGAAGAAGTCGACGTCATCGCGGATGTCGGCGGGGAGTTTGTCGGTGGCGAGCGCCGGGAGTTCCCAGGTGCCCATGTTGTAGACCGCGGCCGTGCCGGCCGTGAAGAGGTTCTCGGCGTCGGTGTAGCCGAGCGAGGAGAAGCCCTTCTGGAAACAGCCGGCCTTGCCGAGGTCGGCGAGCCAGGTCGCGGCCTTGGTGCCGGCCGGGTCGCTGAACTTGGCCTGGCCCTTCTTCAGCTTGGCGACATAATCCTCACCCTCCATGCGGAAGGGCTGGTAGGCCATGAAGCGCTCCAGCGGCCACTGCTCCTTGCCAGCCATGGCGATCGGCGTCACACCGGCCTTGGCGAGCGCGGTGCACATGGCGGGGAAGTCATCGAGGCTGGTGGGGATCGCGATGTCTCGGCGTCGACCATCTGGGTTGACGTTCCCGGGGCAGACGCCGGTGGTCGAGCTTCCGCCGCAGGCGCTGAGCGTCAAGGCGGTGGCGGCCGCCGCGGCGGCCAGGGCGAACTTCTTCATGAGTGGTGCACTCCTTCGTGCGAAGGTCCGGTTCAGGCCGGGCGCTGGGTGAGATTGACCTCGACGACCTCGAGTCGTCCGTCGCTGACGAACAGACCGAGCCGTCCGCAGGAGTGGTCGTAAAGGGGAGTGCTCAGGGTGACCACGCCGTCCAGGGTGAGGACCGCGAGGTCGCCGTCGACGACGGCGTCGAGCACATGGCGACCGGGGGCTAGGTGGGCCGGCCGTTCGAGTTCGAGAATCTGGGGGACATCGCCGCTGATCTGCCACTGCGCCGGGCCGGTGGAGCGGCGCGGCCAGCGGTCGAGGACCATGCGGCCGGCGTGCGGCTCCAGGCGCAGGACGTAGCCCGTGTCGCCGTCAGCCGAGCAGCGCAGGAGGAGTCCGAACTCCCGGGTTCCCTCCTCGATGTCGACGACGACTCGCGCGTGAAACTGTTGTGGCAGTTCGTTTTCCGAGACAACGCAGGCATATCCGTCGAGCGCGGTCAGCGGGCCTTTGGTCAGGCCGAGCTGCGCCGCGTGGTCCTGGGTGAAGCTGGCGAGCAACTCCGGCGCGGGCGCCATCGTCAGCGTGCCGTCGGGTTGCTGGGTGGCTTCGAGGATCGAGAGCGTGCCCGCCCACAGCCAGGCGCCGTCGTCGCGGTGGCCCTCCCGGGTCGCGATCCAGCCGAAGAAGAAGCGGCGCCCGTTGCGGGCGGCCGACTTCGCGGCATACCAGGCGCGCCCGTCGAGGGTGTCCTGCGCCGGAGCGAGCCACGGGCCCTCGGGGGAGCGCGCCATCCGGTAGCGCGTGACGAAGCGGTCGGAGAACTCGGAGTAGACGAGATACCACCAGCCGTTCCACTCGAAGACCTCGGGGCACTCCTGGGTGACATAGCGGCGGGGGTCCCAGATCGGGTCGGCGATCGCCCACGTCACGAGGTCGTCGGAGACCAGTCGCGCGACCGTGCCGCGGCGCCGCTCCGCCCCGCCCGTATGCCGTGCCGCCAGCAACAGATGCCAGCGTCCGTCCGGGTGCCTGAAGACAAAGGGGTCCCGCCAGTCCGCGGACTCGTAGCCTGCGGGTGCGCCGACGGTGTGCTCCGGGTGCTTGGTCCAGGTGGCCATGCCATTGGTGCTCGTGGCATGGGCGACGCGCTGGAGCGGCTGGCCGTCGGCGCCGCGGATCACTGGGTTCTGCGCGGTGTAGAAGAGGTGATGGACCCCTGCGTCATCGCGCACGACGCTGCCGGTGTAGCAGTTGTGATCGTGGCTGTCGGGGCTGGTGCCTGTCGGCAGCGCCAGGCCCGCGTCGATGAAGGTGACCAGGTCGTCCGTCGTGACCCGGTGCCACGGCATACCGGCGGGGTTCTCGGCGCGACGGTCAAGGAGATAGAAGAGGTGGAAGCGGCCGTCCTCCGCATACGGAATGACGTCGCCCACCCAGCCCGCCTCGGGCCGGAAGAACACCGGCGGTGGTGTGTGCATGTGTGGTGGCCCCTGGGTGGCTTAATCGCTCAATTCCCCGATACGGGAGACTTAGGGCGTGGTCAAGCGCTTAACCAGGAGGGTTCGGAGGTGACATGGCAGGCGTCGTGGCTCCTGGCGTCGCCGGCCTCTGCACGCATTGTCGACCCCTCGCGCGAGCCCGGGGGCTGACCAGGCTCAGGCGCCGTCGTCCCGGGCGGCGATCTGGAGTCTCACCTGGCGCTTGATCCGGCTGAGCATCGCCACCATGCCACGCATCCGCAGCGGCGAAATCACCTCCGCCAGAGCAAAGTTCATCGGCGCGTGCTCGGGCGTAGCCAGGATCTCCGCCGCGCTGGCCCCGTCGAGGCCGGCGTGCAGGATGCCCGCGAAACCCCGCGTCGTGGGCGCCTCGCGCGGGGCGGAGAAGAAGAGCCCGACGCGCTGATCGTCGCTGCGCACGCCGGGTTGGGCGCCCACCTCGACGGCGAGGAAAAGGGGCGACTGGCACTCGTGGACCTGTTCGAGCTTCTCGGGCGCATCGGCATACCGGGGCGGGAGGTCGGGCAGGTCCTCGCCGAATTCCAACAACAACTGCACCCGGTCCTTGGCGCTCGCCTCGCGGAAGTCGGTCGCGATCTCGGCGAGCGCGGGCGGCATACCGGCGGTGGGGTCCGCGCTCACCGCTCGATCGGCATACGCACCGCGTTGCCCCACTCGGTCCAGGAGCCGTCATAGTTGCGGACCTTCTCGAAGCCGAGCAGGTGTGTCAGCACGAACCAGGTGTGGCTGCTGCGCTCGCCGATACGGCAGTAGGCGACGACCTCGTCCTCGGGCGAGAGCCCCTGCTCCTCGAGGTAGATCGCCTCGAGCTCGGCGCGCGACTTGAAGGTGCCGTCCGCATTGGCCGCGCGGGCCCACGGGACCGACTTCGCGCCCCGGATGTGGCCGCCGCGCAGCGACCCCTCCTGCGGGTAGTCGGGCATGTGCAGCAGTTCGCCGGAGTATTCACCGGGCGAGCGAACGTCGACCAGCGGCTTGCCGAGGTGGGCTAGAACGTCCTCCTTGAAGGCGCGGATCGCGGCGTCGTCGCGTTCGATCACCGGGTAGGCCGCGTCCCCCGTCGCGGGGCTCACCGTCGGCACGTCGCGGGTCAGCTCGCGTCCTTCGGCGATCCACTTCGCCCGGCCGCCGTCGAGCAGACGGACGTCGTCATGCCCGAAGAGGGTCATCACCCACAGGGCGTAGGCCGCCCACCAGTTGCTCTTGTCGCCATAGATGACCACGGTCGTGTCGCGGCCGATGCCGCGCTCGGTCATCAACTGCGCGAACTGCTCCCCGTCGACATAGTCGCGATTGATCGGGTCGTTGAGGTCCTGCTGCCAGTCCAGCTTGAGTGCGCCCGGGATGTGCCCGGTCCCGTAGAGCAGGACGTCCTCGTCGGACTCCAGCACCGCGATCGGCGTGCCCGCGCCCGCCTCCCCGTCGGCGAGCTTCGCGGCCAGCCAGTCGGTGGTCACCAGCCGCTCGGGATGGGCGTATGCCGCGTGTCCCGCCTCCGAGGTCGGCTCGGCGGAGTCGGTGCTGGGCTGGGCGTCAGTCATAACTCCACGTTACCCCGCCGCCAACGCCGGGTTTTCGGTCGTCGGGTTGGCCGTTGGGTTGGCCTATCGGACGGCCCCTCGGGCTGCTGCATCGGAGGGCCGTCGGACGGCCCGTCGGACGGCCCGTCGGACGGACGTCAGGCCGGGCGCGCGGCATGCGTCGCCCGCTCCGCTGTGACACTGTCCTGCGTGACCGCTGCCGCGCTCGTGACCCCCGGGACTTTGGTCGACATTCATGCCCATGGGGGCGTCGGGCACCAGTTCGGCGCGGATTGCCGCGGCACCCTGCTGGCGATCGCGCATCACCGGGCGCAGAGCGTCGAGCGGGTCGTCGCCTCGCTGGTGACCGCCACGGATGCCGCGTTGATCGATCAGGTGGGTGTACTCGCCCCGCTGGTGGCCGAGGGCGTGCTGGCCGGCATCCATCTGGAGGGACCGTTCCTCTCCGTCGCGCGATGTGGGGCCCACGACCGGGCATTGGTGCGCGATCCCGACCCCGGCCTGATCGAGCGGCTGGCCGCGGTCGCCGCCGCGGCCGGTGCGCCGCGGGCGATCCGGCACCTGACCTTTGCGCCCGAACGGCCGGGGGCCGCCGCGTTGGTCGAGACGTGCGCGCGCCTCGGCATCGTGCCGGCGATCGGGCATACGGACGCGGATGCGGGAACGATCACGCGGGCGATCGGACGGATCGCCGAGCGCACCGGGAGTCCGGCTTTGGTGACGCACTTGTTCAACGGGATGCCTGCCTTCCATCACCGCGCGGGCGGGCCGGCCGCCGCCGCCCTTGCCGCGGCGGCGCGTGGTGAGGCGATCGTGGAGCTGATCGCGGACGGGGTGCACGTGTCTCCTGAGGTGGTGGCGATGGTCTTCGATCTGGTTGGGCCCGACCGGGTCGCCTTGGTCTCGGACGCCATGGCCGCGACCGGGCTCGGTGACGGGCGCTACCGGATCGGTGCCCTTCCGGTCGACGTGCGTGCGGGGACCGCGCGGCTGGTGGGCCCGGACGGCTCGCTGGGCCCGATCGCCGGCTCCACGCATACGCTCGCCGACTGTGTCGCGTGGGCGGTCGGTGTCGCCGGCATCGCGCCCGCCGATGCCCGCCGCGCCGCGAGCATCACGCCGGCGCGCGCTATTGCGCTCAGCCTCGGCTAACAGCCCGCGAGCCTGCCTGACAGCCGTCGAGAGTCGGCGACACGCCGACGGACCGGCCCGGCGCTGCGCGTGTCGCCGACTCTCGACACGAGGACCCGCGTCGATAGCCAGGAGTCGGTGTCACGAGAGCCCGGCGAGGCGGTAGAGCACCAGGCTGCCCGCGACGGCGACGTTGAGGCTGGCCCCCCACCCCACCATCGGGATCTCGACGCACCCGTCGACACCGGCGAGCACCTGGTCGGGGATCCCGTGGTGCTCGTGGCCAAGGAGCAGGACCGTGGGCTCACGGGCCGGGCCCAGCCGGGGCAGCGGGGTGGCGTCGTCGGCGAGTTCGACGGCGAGCAGGCGCCGGCCGGCGGCTCGTTGCTCGGCGAGCCACTCCTCCTTGGTGGGCGCCACCCAGTGGATGCACGGCCGACGACCCCGGAGGGTATCGCCGACGGTTAGCGCCTTGCGGTAGTGCTCGGTGCGCGGCACCGCCAGGCACGCGCCCACCGCGTCGCAGGTGCGCAGGAGGGTGCCGAGGTTCGCGTCATACGCCACCCAGAGCGGTGCGACGATCAGGTGATTCCAGCACCCGTGGCGCGAGCGGCGGCGCTGGCTGCGCAACTTCCGCGGATTGGTCTTGGCGCCGGTCATCGGCGCGTGGCGGGGACTCCCGAGAGGCTCAAGTCTGTGGCGCCTTTCAGCGGCGGCGCCGGTCCATCGACGAGGAGCCACCCAGGATAGCGCGGCACCGACTGTCGGCCCCGGAGCGGTCCGGGCCTAGGACGCCCCCCGAAGTATGCCCACGCAGAGCGTGGGACCCAGCTCCAACACGTCGCGGGGACCGCTGTCCGTCCGTGGTTTGGTCACCCGACGTCGGTTTCTTGGGCCACGGGATGCACGCCATCAGGTAGGCACGGACGACGGCGCACGCATCGGTCACGTCCGATCGCCGGAGGAGGACGCTCGTCGACGTTGTTGTTACGCAGCCAGCGCTGCGGGATCACCGCTCCCGGATGGCGCGCGCAGTCAGGGCGCCGGCGTCGATGCTCCGCCCACCGGCAGGTTCGGCTCCCACGACCATGGCCCGAATCTCGAGCGCTCGACGATCCACGTCTCGACATCGTGCACGACGCCGGTGGCGATCAGCAGCCCGACGATCATGACGAGCACGCCGAGTGCCCGGCGCCAGGCTGCGTGCGGGTCCGCGGCCCAGCGCAGGCGTCGGACGGCCCGCTGCCCCACAAGGCCGACGGCCAGCAAGACCGCGCATAACCCGAGAACGTATGCCGCGAGCAGCCCCAGCCCGCGGGCCGGCTCGGCCGGCAGGACGGTGACAACGACATACGCATAGAGCGGGCTGCACGAGGTGAAGACGGGGCCGAGGGCGGCACCGGTCAGGGCGGCCCCAGCGATCCCGCGCCGCTGGTGGGACCGTGAAAGCCCTTGTGCCGTAGCACTACTCAACCGTGTGGCGATGGCCACGCGGTCCCATAGCTCGGGTGCTGTGGCGGCGACTCCGAGACCGACCAGCACGCTGCCGCTCACGAGCTGCCAGGCACGGGGCGGGACGTCGATGAGCGCGGTCGACACGCGGAGCAGCAGGGTGAACACGACCACGCTGGCGCCGAGCGCTGCGGTGATCACCACGGCGCGCCGGCGCGCCTCGCTGGTCACGGCGCCCTGCAGAGACCCGCCGACAACGACCGGCAGCAGGGTAAGCGCACACGGCGCCAGCGTCGTCAGGGCGCCGGCCAGCAAGGCACCGGCCAAGGCGGCGATCATCGGCCACACCTCGCGCCGCGCCCGGAGCACTGTCGTGCCGCCGCCCCACGGGTCATACCGTCTTGGCCTTAATCTCCGCGCCCGTCCGGGTGCCCGTCCATTTCGCCAGCTCCATGCCAGCGCCGTCGATCTGGACAAAGGTGTGCTGCTGGGTGATGCCGTACTTCTTCTTCAGGTCGGTCATCGTGTCGTAGTCGACCTTGACGACGGTCAGCCCGGCGGGCAC
The DNA here is from genome assembly GCF_039531165.1 of Nostocoides vanveenii. NCBI lineage: Bacteria > Bacillati > Actinomycetota > Actinomycetes > Micrococcales > Intrasporangiaceae > Nostocoides > Nostocoides vanveenii. Next base: position 168,829 of record NZ_BAAAPN010000003.1, read on the forward strand.
GCCGTCTGTCGTGAGCGAGGTGTCCGTGGCCTTGCAGTCGGGGCACCACGTGGCGTGGAAGAACAGGACGACCTTGGTGTCATGCCGTTCGGCCATCTGCTTTTGGTAGGCGTCATAGGGCAGGTAGGCGCCGGGCAGCATCGCGGTCCCGCTGCCCGTCATCTCGTGCGTCATGGACGAGGATGACGCGCTCGCCGGGGCGGTCGCGCCGGGGGCGCCCGCTGCGCCCGTGCCGCTAGCGCTCGTCTGTGTCGACGAACCGCAGGCGGTCAGGGCGAGGGTGGCGGCGAGGGCGGCGCCGGTGAACAGGGCTGGCATACGCATGGTGACTCCTTGGTGGATGGTCACTCCAGCCCAGCCATCCGCTCCGGGCACCGCAAGGAATCCGTTGCACGCGTAAGGGATCTGTAACGGCGATTGCGCGGATATTACGAACTTCGGACGGCGTGGAGCGCTAAAGGTCGCGATTGTCGACGGCCTACCTAGTCTTGACATCGTGCCCAGCCTGCTCCTTATCGAGGACGATGCGACGGTGCGGGAGGCGACCGCGACCTACCTGCGCCACGCCGGGTATGCCGTGACGACCGTTGCGAACGGAGCCGCCGCTCTCGACGTCGTCGCGCGCGAGAGCATCGACCTGGTCCTGCTGGACCTGATGCTCCCCGGGCTAGGCGGCCTTGACGTCTGCCGTCGCCTGCGCGACCTGCGCCCCGGCCTGCCGGTCATCATGGTCACCGCTCGGGGGCAGGAGCACGAGCGGGTGCAGGGGCTGTCCGCCGGTGCCGATGACTATGTAACCAAGCCCTTCTCCGCGCGCGAGTTGGAGTTGCGGATCCGGGGCGTGCTTCGGCGGGCGCTGGGTGTCGGGCCGGGTGTGCCGGCGGTGACGGAGTTGGTCGACGGTGGCCTTCGGCTGGACGTCGTCGGTCGGCGTGTCTATGACGGTGAGGCCGAGATTTCCTGCACGGCAAGGGAGTTCGACCTCCTGCTCTTTCTGGCGCGCAATCCGGGCGCGGTGTTTTCGCGCGACGACCTCATGCGCCAGGTGTGGGGCTGGGAGGTCGGCGACGCGACCACGGTCACCGTTCACGTGCGCCGGGTGCGCGAGAAGATCGAGGCCGACCCGAGCCGGCCGGTCCGGTTGGTGACGGTTTTCGGTCGCGGTTATCGCTGGGATCGCGCCAATTCGGCTGCGGTTGATCGGCCCGGGCCCGGCCCGGTGGGCGGGGCCGGCCCGGTGGGCGGGGCCGGCCCGGTGGGCGGGGCGGCGGGCCTGGATGGGGCCGGCCCGGTGGGCGGGGCGGCGGGCCTGGATGGCGAGTGAGTCGGGTGCCGTCCTGGTCGCGGCCGGCGTGACGAGCGCCGTGGCGCTCGCCGGGTTCGGGTTGACGTCCTGGCTGGCGCGTGGGCGGCCGACGCGGGCCGCGTGGGGCGCGCCCTTCGTTGTCGTCGCCGCGCTGGCCGCCGGTGTGGCCGCGGCCAGCCGCATGATGCTGCTGGCCGAGGACGCGCGCGGGTTGATCTTCGTGCTGCTGAGCGGGGCGCCTATCGCTCTGCTGTGTGGGCTGCTGTTGGCGCGCCGGGTGCGGCGCATCGAGGAGCGGTTGCAGCGCGAGCGTGCCGATCGGGAGCGGGCCGCGGCGGTGGAGCGGGATCGGCGCGAGATGATCCAGTGGCTCTCGCACGATCTGCGAACACCCTTGTCCGGCATCCGGATTCTCGCCGAGGGCGTCGGCGCAGGGGCCACCGGCCCCACCGAGGCCACGGCCCGGATCGCCCGGGAGGTCGACCGGCTCGACTCAATGGTCGACGACATCTCCGAGTTGTCGCGGCTGCAATCTCCGGCGCCACCAGAGTTCGTCACGCTTCCCCTGGTCGACGTCGTCTCCGACGCGGTCGCGGCCGTGCACCCACTCGCAGGGGCAGCCGAGGTCGAGGTGGCCCAGGGCCGGCTCGACGACGTCCTGGTGCCGGTGGCTCCGCGGGCGGTTGCGCGGGCGGTGACGGACCTGCTGCGCAATGCTGTGCGGCATACGGGACCGGGGGGAAGAGTGCAGGTATCCGTCACTGCGGCAACGGATTTCGCCGTCATCGAGGTGGCGGATCAATGCGGTGGCATCGCGCCAGAGGACCTGCCGCGGGTCTTCGACGCCGGGTGGCGAGGCGACCCGGCCCGCGGGGAGCAACCTGGAACGGCCGGTATGGGCCTGGGGCTGGCGATCGTCCGTGAGGTCGCGCTCCGTCACGGCGGCAGCGCCGACGTGCTCAATCTCGCGGACGGTTCCGGCTGCGCCTTCAGGCTGTGCCTGCCGTGCCCGCAGGTCAGACCGACCAGGGGTCGATGACCGGCAGACCGAGCCCGGCGAAGCCCGCCGAATCTCGCGTCGCCAGTGTCGTCCCGGCCTCGAGGCAGATGGCGGCGATGAGCGCATCGAAGCCGCCGATCGGCGCGCCGGCCGAACGGCGTGCAGCGAGCACGTCGGCATACCGGGACGCGCACGCGCCGGTCAGCGGCAGGCACGCCCCGAGGACCTCGAAGGCGCGTTCGGCGGCGGTCCGCAAGACATCGGTGCGCCGACCGGGAGGCAGTATGGCGATGCCCGCAAGCACCTCCGCCCGGTTGACGACGGTGGTGACCGGTGTCTCGGGAAGCCGTCGAAGCCAGCGGAGCACGCCCTGGTCGGCGTCCGGACCGCGCATCACCTCGGAGATGACGTTGGTGTCGAGCACGATCATCGGCCGGTGAAATCCGCTGCGGGTGCCGGCTCGTCCTCGGGCGTGGTCAGGTCAACGCCACCCACTGCGTCACCGGCGGCGATCAGTTGCTCGATCCAACTCACGTCAGCGAGCAGCGGGGCGTTCAAGCCATCGATCAGGATTTGGCGCGCTTCAGCCTCCATCGACCGGCCGCGGGCGGCGGCCCGCAGGCGGAGCCGCTGCTTGGCCTCGTCGGGGAGTTGTCGAATGGTGATCGCCGCCATGCAGCAATGCTATCAATGCTGCATTCTCAGCGGATCTCGGTGCTCAGTCGTTGCCGCAAGCGACGCGAACAGGGATGCGCCTGGGGCTGCTGCTCGATGCTCTGGTGCGAGCCTTCGCTGGCCTCCGCGCGCCGGCCGCAGCACCGCCGGCCTGGCTCGGACCGGCACCCGGCCCTGGCCGGGCAACTCGGTCGCGACTGGAGCGACATCGACGCTGAGTTCGACGCCGCCCTCGATGTCGTCCTGCGCGGCGTCGACGCGCAAGCGCGGGCAGCGCGCGTGCCGGGCGTCGGCTCTTCCTGACAACGGCCCTCACATCGGTCTGGACTCGAACGACTACCCGGCAGACCCCAAGCGCAGCCCGGTGTCCCGCAGATTTCGCCCGGGCCGACCGCACCAACGCATTCGGCAGTACCCCGAGGAGCACCAGGACCACGACGCGCCCCCCTGCGCGCCTCATACCGGCCCAGTTCGCCGCGCTGGCGGCCATCTGGGGTGCCAGCTTCCTGTTCATCAAGGTCGGGCTGGAGGGCGTGTCACCGGCGCAGGTTGTGCTCGGCCGACTCCTGGGAGGCACCGTCGCGCTGCTGGTCATCTCGCTGGTGACCCGGACCCGACTGCCCACAGGGCGGGGCGTGTGGGCGCACTTGAGCGTCGTCTCGTTGTTGCTGTGCGTGGTGCCCTTCCTGCCCTTCGCCTGGGCCGAGCAGCACATCGACTCCGGCCTGGCGAGCATCTTCAACGCGACGAGTCCGCTGATGACCATAGTCGTGGCCCTGCTGGCCCTCCCAGAGGAGCGGCCGACCCGGGCCCGCCTCGCCGGCCTGGCCACCGGATTCGTGGGCGTGCTGGTCGTTCTCGGCCCATGGCGCGGACTGGGGGGAGGCAGCGCTGCGGGCCAACTCGCCTGCCTGTGGGCGACGGCCTGCTACGGCACCGCCTTCGTCTACCTGCGCCGCTTCGTCGCGCCGCGTGGCCTGCCCGCGATCTCGGCCGCGACCGTCCAGGTCGGCGTCAGTGCAGTGCTGATGCTGGTGCTCACTCCGTTCCTTCCGGCGCACCCGGTCCACCTGACCTGGCGGGTCACCGCGAGCGTGCTCGCGCTCGGGATCCTCGGCACGGGGATCGCCTACGTCTGGAACGCCAATGTGGTCGCCGTCTGGGGCGCCACGAATGCCTCGACCGTGACCTACCTGACCCGGTCGTCGGGGTCGCTCTCGGCGTCCTGCTCCTAGGTGAGCGGATCACGTGGAATCAGCCCGTGGGCGCGCTCGCCGTCGTGCTCGGCATCGCGATCAGCCAGAACCGGATCCGCCTGCGCTGAGCGGGCTTCAGGCGAAGGCGATGGGCACGCCGGAGAAGTTCTCGGCCAGCCCGGCGCCGCCCGAGGGGGAGGAAGTGAGCCACTCCAATTGGGCGAGTTGCAACTGATCGCCGAAGGCGTCGCCGGTCGTATGCAGCGCGGACGACCACGACCAGGAGAACTCGGCCGCGCGCCATACGCGCCGAAGTGCGGTGTCGGAGTAAGCGTTTGCCAACGACTCGTCGCCGCGCTTCCATGCGCCGAGAGCGCGGGCGAGCAGGGTGACATCGGCGATCGCGAGGTTGAGTCCTTTGGCGCCAGTAGGCGGGACGACGTGCGCGGCGTCGCCGGCGAGGAAGAGGCGGGCATGCCGCATCGGCGTGGTCACCCGGCAGCGGAGGGGGAGGATCGACTTCTCGGTGATCGGGCCCGTATGCAGGGTCCAACCGTTCTCGCCCGAGCCCAGACGCGTTGCAGTCGCCTCCCAGATCCGGTCGTCGGACCAATTGGTGATGTGGTCGTCATTCGGCACCTGGAGGTGGAAGCGGCTGATGCTGGCCGAGCGCATCGTGTGCATGGCGAAGCCGTCGGGATGCCAGGCGAAGATGATCTGGTCGGTCGACGGCGCGACATCGGCGAAGAACCCCAGCCAACTGTGCGGATATCGCCGCTCGTAGCTGCGCTGGATCGGCTCGGGAATCGACCCGCGGCTCACGCCCGCGAATCCGTCGCAGCCGACGATGACGTCGGCGTCGATGCGGATCGCGCGGCCGGTCGCGTCGATCCCGGTCAGATAGGGCGCGGTCGAGTCCACGTCGTGCAGGGCGACGTCCTCGACGTTGTAGTACATCTGCTGGCCGGCCGCGAACCGCGCGTCGGAGATGTCCCGAGTCAGCTCGGTCTGGCCATAGACCCACACCGGTCGGCCGCCGAGGCTGACGAAGTCGACCGACCGCTTCGCGCCCGGCCATTGGACATAGATGCCGCGGTGTTGGAGGCCGTTCTTGTGCAGGCCGGCGGAGAGCCCGGCGGCGTCGAGCACGTCGACGGAGGCGGCTTCGAGCAGCCCGGCGCGGAAACGGCCGCGCACGAACTCCGACGATTTCGCCTCGACCACGATGGACTCGATGCCCTCGCGCTCGAGGAGGTGGGAGAGGAGCAACCCGGCCGGTCCGGCCCCGATGATCGCCACGCGGGTCTTCATGGCGTCAGGCTATCCAGCCGGCCGGTGCCGGCGATAGATGGCATTGCGCAACGGGGCTCTCAGGCGGCCGTGCCGTGGCTTGGCCCGTCGTCCCAGGTGTCGCTGCCGAGCTCGTCGAGTCGCGTCATCCACCCGGCTGCGTCCCGGTGCCGGCCCTCCCGCTGCAGGACCCGAACGATCAGGCGCATCATCGCCGCGTCCTTCGGGCGGCGGCGCACGACGCGGCCGGCCGCCTGCTCGGCTTCGGCGAGCCGACCGAGCGCGTATGCCGATCGGGCCAGAATCCGTTGTGCCGCCAGGTCGTCCTTCGTCCGAGGCGCGCGGACGGTCAGGGGAGCGACGAGGCGCGCGCTCGCGGCATACCGGCCGTCTTCCAGGAGGCGGGTGGCAAGGGACAGGCGCTGTTCGGTAGTCATGACTGCCCGTCTAACGCGCTCGCTCGCCAGCGTGTTCCGGGGATGGGCGCCGAGGGGCGCCGGGACGGACGGTGCGCATGGCGAGGCCCCCAGGCATGGCCGGCAAACTTTTCTCGGCACGATGTCGAGACGGGCTTCGCTCGCGCGTCTGGTGGGTGACGATCGGCGCTGGGCCGGTCGGATCGAACAAGGAGAATCGCCATGTCGCAGTACCTGCTGAGCAATATCACTCCCGCCGGCCGCACCCTCGAGCCGAGCGAGTTGCAGTCCGTGATCGGGCGGGCCATCGCCCTCACTCAGGAGATGCAGGCCGCCGGGGTCTGGGTGTTCGCGATGCCGCTCGCCGACCCGTCGAGCGCCACCATGGTCTCTCGCCGCGACGGCCGGGTCACCCTCGCCGACGGGCCGTATGCCGAGACCAAGGAGTATGTCGGCGGCTTCACCGTCATCGACGTCACCGACCTCGACGCCGCGGTGGGCTGGGCGGGCAAGGTGGCCGAGGCCACCGGACTGTCCGTCGAGGTTCGGCCGGCCCCCAGCTTCGGCGGCTGAGCCGGAGTGCCCATGGATGACGCGAATGCGGCCGTGGCCCGAGCCTTCCGCTCGGACTACGGCCGCACGGTCGCGATCCTGCTGCGGTCACTGCGCGACCTCGACGCCGCCGAGGAGGCGGTGCAGGAGGCGTTCGTCGCGGCCGCCGCGAGCTGGCCGCGGGATGGGGTACCGCCCAATCCCCAGGCCTGGATCGTCACCGCTGCCCGGCGCAAAAGCATTGGACCGACTGCGACGGGAGAGCACCGCGCAGCGCCTGGCCCCGGGACCACTCTTCGCCGACGGCGGCTCGTCGGACATCGCCGCGTGCCCTCGCGGGCGTGGATGAGCAGGAGCAGGGTGCCCAACCCGGCGGCCTCGGGATCCTGGGGGACCAGCGCGTGCACATGGCGGGCGAGACGCACGGCCTCCCTGCTGAGTTCGTGAGGTGCCCGGCACCGGGCCCGCGCTCGTCGCCCGACCGGCAGGGGGAAGTCGCGGGCGGGTCGTCGTGCTCGGTGAGCTCTACGGCCTGACCGACCTCGTGCACGACGCGCTCGGCCGGCTGGCGGCGGCCGGCTACACCGCCGCGGCCCCGGATCTGTTCTGGCGCAGCGAGCCCGGTCTCGCGTTGCCCTATGACGAGGCCGGCCGGGAGCGTGGCTTCACGCTGCTGCGAGCGCTGAATCCCGGTGCAGTGGTCGACCAGGTGCGCCGGACGCTCGACGCGTTGGGCGACACCGGGTCCGGGCCGAGCGGACTCGTCGGCTTCAGCCTCGGTGGATACCTCGCCTTGCTCGCCGCGGCCGACGGGCCGGTCGACGTCGTCGTCGCGGCCTACCCCGGCTGGACGGTGCACGGCGGCGCCCCGATCTCGGGGCCGGCGCCGCTGGAGCGCGCCGCCGACCTCGGGGCGGCGCGGGTCGTGGTCGTCGCGGTTCCAGCCGATCGCCTGGTGGCGGCCGACCTGCCCGAGATCGAGGCCCGGCTGACCGCGGCCGGCGTCGATCACCAGGTCGTCACCCTCGACGACGTCCCGCACGGTTATGCCTGTGCCGGTCGGACGTCGTCCGCGAAGCAGGTGCTCCGTCAGATCGGGAGCAGGCGCTTTTGGGAGGCCCGACCTCGCGCGGCGGGCGCGGGCGGGGATGGTCGGTCGGGTGGCGGGCGAGGGCGGTGCGCTGGCTCGGGAGCCGGGCGAGCGGAGCGAGGCGGTGCCACGACCTTCTCGGGAGCATCGTGCGACGCGGGGCAACGTCCGTGTATCAGCGTGGAGCTTGACCGCTCTTCTCCGTGTGACGGACCCTTCCGAGGAGGCAGCATGCGCGATGTCGAGGGCACTCGCACCTTTCAGGCGCCGGCCGAGGCGTATGACCGCTTCATGGGGCGCTATTCACGTGAACTCGCGGGTCCGTTCCTGGCCTTCTGCCGACTCGGCGGGGCCGCACGGTTCCTTGATGTCGGCTGCGGTCCGGGGGCGCTGACGGCGGCAGCGATCGCCGGCCTCGGTAGCCACTGCGTGGTAGCGATCGATCCGGCTCCGGGCTTCGTGGCCGCGTGCCGGGAGCGGCATCCGGGCATTGACGTGCGGCAGGGGCCGATGGAAGAACTGCCCTTTGGCGATGACGAGTTCGACTGTGCCGCAGCGCAGCTCGTCCTTCACTTTGTGTCCGATCCCGAGCGCGGGACGGCCGAGATGCAGCGGGTCGTCCGCCCCGGCGGCATCGTCGCCGCGTCCGTCTGGGACTTCGCTCAGGAGATGGAGATGCTCCGCGCGTTCTGGGACGCGGCCGTGCGGCTCGACCCCGATGCCCCGGACGAAGCGCGCGTGCTGCGCTTCGGGCGCGCCGGCGAACTCGCCGCCCTGTTCACCCGGGCTGGGCTGCACGAGGTCGAGGAGTCGACGCTGACGGTGAGCACGGTATACGTCAGTTTCGAGGAGCTGTGGTCGACCTTCCTCGCGGGGATCGGACCTGCGGGAGCGTATGCCGTTGGCCTGCCTCCCGAGCGCCGCGCGGCATTGCGGGCCGCGCTGGCAGACGCGCTCGGGCGGCCCGCCGGCGCCTTCCGCCTCGAAGCGGTGGCACGCGTAGCGCGCGGAGTCGTCGTAGCAAGTGAGCGACTTGCGACAGGGCCGTGAAGAGGGGCGGGGCGCGGGTCGCCCGCCGATGACCGGCGCCGGACTCGCACGTGCCCGACGGTCACGCGACTCCACGCGGGTCCTTGGCCGGTTCGCCGTGGTCACTCCGGCCGCGCGCTGGTTGCGCGGGGTCAGGTGAGATCGCGGGGTCAGGTGAGATCGAGGACGGCCGGCGCGTGCGTCCAGATGGCCCGCGACACCACTTCGGGGTATGCCGTGACCTCCGCCTCGACGTCGAAGAGCCGAGTCGCGCCGGTCGCGAAATCCGGCCAGCCCGGGTCGCCATCGCGCGCGAACGCCAGCCAGGCCGTGCGCATCTGGGCGGACACGGCATACGACTCCTGCGTCGGTTCGCCGATCAGCAGGGCGGTCTGGCCGGCGGTGAGATTGCCGAAGACGAGGGGGACGTCCAGGCCGTGGCAGGCGCCGAGCGCGCCGCCCATGCCGGGCGCCGGCCAGGTCAGCTCGTAAAGATGGCACCGGCCGCCCGCGGCCACCTGCGCTTCGGCGAGCTTGAGCGACGGCATCCGGAAGAGCCAGTCGGAGCGCACGACGTCAAAGCGTTCCTCAGGGTTGGGGAAGTGCCGCGCGTATGCCGCCGGGTCGGGGGCGAATACGCGCGTGCTTTCGTTCGCCTCGTCGACAGTGATCTGGCCGAGACGCCCGGTGAGGGCGGAGAACAGACGCTGCTCATGCCGGGTATGGCCGATGAGCAGGTCGACCCTTCCGGTCACGCCCTGCCAGGGCGTCGCCGGCAACACGTCGCCGTCGATCACGGGAGCGAAAGGTATGCCGGCGTGGGCCGCGGGGCCCCAGCGGGCGGCATACCGGTCGATGCCGGCGAGGACGGCGTCCACGGCGGCAGCAAGTAGGGACGACTCGGTGGTGCTCAAATCGCTTGGAGCACAACCGATTTCGGCCGCGCAAGTGCGGGTGACGTTCGCCGCGAGCGCGCGCGTGAGGTACGCACCCGGCATGCTCTGGACGATCGCCCGATGGAAGAGGCCCGCGGCGCGGGGCATCGCGAGCAGCGCGGCGATCGACCCGCCACCCGCGGACTGGCCGAAGACCGTCACCCGGCCGGGGTCGCCGCCGAATGCGGCGATATTGTCGCGGACCCACTCCAGCGCGGCGATCTGGTCGAGCAGGCCGCGGTTGGGCGGCATATCGTCCAGGAGACCGAAGCCCTCGAAACCGACGCGATAGTTGATCGTCACGACGACGGCACCGTCGCGCGCGAGGGTGGCGCCGTCATACTCTGGCAGGTCGGACCGGCCGAAAAGGTAGCCGCCGCCGTGGATCCACACCAGGACCGGGAGCGCGCCCGTGAGATCGGGCGACCAGACGTTGGCGGTCAGCCAGTCGGCCTCGTCCCCGGTCTCCGCGCTCGGGCCAAGGCCGCCGGCCTGTGGCGGGGGAGGTCCGAAGGTCCGCGCCGGGCGGACTCCGTCCCAGGCCGGTGCGGGCGCGGGGGCGGCGAACCGGGCCGGGATGGTCGCGTAGGGGATGCCTGTGAAGACCGCGACCCCGCCGGTCTCCTGACCTTCGATGCTTCCGGTGGTGACGCGGGTGCGAATGACCGTCATCATGTTCTCCTTCGACGCACCGATGTATCGTTTGCTACATGATTGCAGCGTATGCCGCGTCCCCAGCTCCTGTCGAGCGACTTTGGTCACTCGTCGGCGACGTCACCGCCTGGCCGCAACACGTGGAGACCTTCACCTCGATCACTCCCCTGTCCGGAGACGGCGGGCTGCGCCTCGGGGCGCAGTTCGCGGTGCGCCAGCCCGGCCTGCCCGCGGCGACCTATGAAGTGACCGAGCTCGATGAGGGCCGGGCGTTCACGTGGACGGCCCGCGCGGCCGGGGTGACCACGCGCGCGACCCACGTGATCACCGAGGCGGGCGGCGGCTGCCGGCTCGACCTGACGATCGCCTGGGCGGGCCCGCTCGCGCGCCTGGTCGCGCTGCTGCTCGGGCGCCGGACGCGCGCGTTGATCGCGTATGAGGCGCAGACCTTCGCACGTCTGGCCGCCTCGGCGTGACCTCACCGCGCGAGGACCTCCTGGCCAAGATCGTCCTGCACTATGCGGAGCACGGCATACGGGACACCAGCCTGCGCTCCCTAGCCGCCGCGATCGGGACCAGCCAGCGAATGCTGCACTACCACTTCGGATCTCGCGAGGACGTCCTCGTCGCGGTGATCGACGCTATCGCCGGCGGGCAGGCCGAGCAGATCGGCCGGCTCTTCGACAGCGAACCCGACCCGGTGATCGCGGGGGAGCGCAACTGGGCGGCCACGGTCGACGGGGCCATGGGCTTCGGGGCGCTGTGGTTCGAGTTGGCCACGCACGCGATGCGCCACGAGCCGTATGCCGCCCAACTCGCCGAAGTCATGGTGACCGCGCAACTGCGCGAGTTCACCCGGCTCTATGCGAAGCGGACGACGCCGGCGCACGCCCGCCGCCTGGCCCGGCTCACCCTCGCGGTCGGGCAGGGCCTGATCTTCGACCTGCTCATCGACGGTGACCGGGCCGCTGCCGACGAAGCGGTGCGGGAGTTCAGCCGGATGATCCAGGGCGAGCTCGGTCCACGCCAGGACGGTTGAGGCCCGTCCAGGGCCAAGCATCCCACCTCGTGGACGGTCTGCCGACGCGGATCAGGAGAGACTGCGCGCGAGTGGGATTGCGGCGAGCAGGCACGGATACGAGCCGACGAAGCTCCACGGGAAACTGTTCAGGCCCATGGTGACTGCGCATCCGGCGTGGAAGGCCAGTCCCGCCGTGAGGGTCGCCACGACCAGCCAAGTGGGCCCGAAGAGCATCAGCGGGAACAGGCTTTCGACGGCAATCACCGACCAGCAGACAAATCGGCTCAGGCGTGGCCGGTCCGCGAGAAGCGCGGCGGCGACCGGGTGCCCGTGCGAGTGGGTGGCGAGGATCGCGGGGATTGCGGCACCACTACGCCACATCGGTGAGATCGCCTTGGCCACCCCCGCGGTCAGATAGGCCAATCCCACTTCGGCTGCGATGAACCCGACCGCCAGCGCGACCCTGGTCGGCGACGGCACCGGCAACGCCGCCAGCACCGCGGCGACCAGAACGATGGCGGCCAGTTGCTCCGCCCCGTCGCCCCCGAGCACCCGACGGTCCCGCGCGGCCACGTAGGCGATCAGGAGGGCCAGGACGGCGAAGCGTCCGACCTGGGACATCGGCCCGGCAGCGGCGACGACCACGCCGGCGCCCAGTTGAACCAGCAAGGCTGGATAGAGCCAGCGGTCTGGCCTCCGCGACTGCTTGGCGCCGAGACGCAATGAGCCCGCCACGGCCGGCGCGAAAACGCCCCCGTCGGCGAACGCCGCTCGGACAGCGAGCAATTCGAGAGACCATAGGGCGACCCCCAACGCCACGACGCGGCCCGTCAGGTCGAGTGCGGCGAGGGGCTCGGGCGTGATCACGGTTCGACTCGATGCCACTCGGAGACGAAGGCGACCTGCAGGGGACGCTGCGCAGCAAAGGTCCGGGAGTGGACGAGCGCGAACTGACGCAGTCCTCCGCTGACCGCGCCCGGCTGCGCCATGACGCACTGCAGCAGCGCGATATACGCCGGGCTCAACGTCGCGAGCCGGGCGTCGGAGCCCGTCGCGGCAGCCGCCCCGGTCATGACCGCGGCGGCCAAGTCACTGACGGCCTTGCGCGGATAGCGGCCGGGATTCCAGAGCCACCACAGCCAGCGGTTTGGCGGGGCCCAACCGATTTCGCGCCAGGGCCCAGGCGCGCAGTCACGGCAATCGCGGAAGACGAGATGCGGGTCGGTGCGGCCCGGGTTCGGAGCGAAGAAGGTCCACCGCGGCAGGAGCATGAAGCGGTCGTGGGCGGTGACCTTTCGCCAGGATCCCAGCCGGAATTGGTTCACGACACTCCCGGCGAGCCAGCAAGCGAAGAGGGCACCGACACAGAGCGACCAGACGCTTTCCATGGCCGGAGCGCCACGACCTACTGGCCGCTGAGCATGCGCCCGCGCATCTCGACGCGTTGGGACAGGGTCGGGGTCAACTCGAGTTCGGAGGCCAGTTCCCGCATCCGGCCGAGGATCTCGCGGTCGTGCTCAGTGATGACGAGGCCGCCGTGGCGGGCTTCCCACATCGCCTCGTGGACGTCGACCATGGCGTCGGCGTGTTCCTCGGTCCGCTTGACGACCTCGTCGAGTTGACGTCCGCGCTGCTGAGCTACCGTGATGAGCAGGTCGAGACTGGCGAGTTCGGCTGGGTTGAGCTGAGAAGAGTTAGTCGTTGAATATCCTTGGGCCACAGGGGATTTGGGAGACACATCACGACGATGGTTGCTCCCTGCTGGCAGGACGACGATAAGTGCGTGTTCCCGGGTCTGTCCGAGGTTCGGGAAAATTGGGGGGAGCAACTCGCTCGTGGCCTGTTCGCCGCGGGGCGCTCGGCGTGAGCGTGGCAATACGTTGCTGGCCTTCGATTTCGGCGGCCTGGCTCTGCTCGTGAGCCACCGACGGGGAGCCGCGGCGCAGGGCTGGGCGTGGCCGGCGGACTGGCCGCCGCGGCATACCTCATCAGCTCGCTGGCGTCGGTGATCGCGACCGCCCACGCACTCCGGTGGGCCTCGCCCTACTTCTGGCCGTCGGGGACGGCCGACTCGCCGGCGGCGTGAGTTCGAGCGGTTTGACACCGCGCCCCTGGCGGAGCGGATCTGGGGGCTGCGGCAGCAGTTGACGAGCTACGACGCCGCCTATATCGCCTTGGCGGAGGCGCTCGGGGTGCCACTGCATACGTGCGACGCCAAACTCGACCGGGGCGGGCATGACGCTGTGGTCCACGTGCATGGGCGGACGCGCTGACACCGCCGAACTGCGGCCCGCTATCCGCTCCGCTCGCGATCTGGTTCAGGACTAGTCGTGTGCCGCCGATCCCTGCGTCAGTTGGCGACCGTGAACCGCTGCCGGCGGTGCGACGGCGTCTCGAGTTCGTCGACGAGGGCGGCCGCGAAGTCCTCGGCGCTGACGAAATCCCCGACCGGGCTGTCGAGGCCCACGCGGTAGCTGCCCGTGCGCTCGCCGGGAGCGATCACCGGCGCGGGCGCGAGCATCGTCCAGTCGAGCGACGGGCCCGCGTTGCGATAGAGGTCGAGCACCGCGGCGAAAGTGTCGGCCTCGGGCTTGTAGATCGCCGGGAATTCGGGGGTGTCCTTGAGCAGGACGTCTCCAACGGAGAGTGCGCCCGCGCCGCCGACGACGAGCACGCGGCCCGCAGGGCCGGCGGCGATGAGCGCGCGGTGGGCCTCCAGAGTGGGCTGGTGGGAGCCGCCCTCGCGGCTCGGCGGAACGGTCAGTACGGTCGCGTCCGATCCCTCGATCAGAGCAACGACCGAGTCGGTGTCGCCGAGGTCGATCGCCACCGGGGTGGTTCCCTCGACGGGTGTGCCGGCGCGCGAGCCGGCCGCGACCTCGTGCCCGCGGGTGAGCGCCTCGGTGACGACGCGGGACCCGATCATCCCGGTGGCTCCGATGACGGTGAGCTTCATGCTGCACTCCTTTGAACGCGGTCGATGCTTGATGACGCAACAGTATGCCGCGGACCTGGCCCGAGTCGATCGGGCTTGGCCGGGAGCATGGGCGGGTGCGAAGTGGAATCGGATTGGCGCGGGACTTCTGGGAGCGGGCGATCCGGCCGATCCTGGATACGCATTGCCCAGGTATGCCGCGGGCGGCCGCCCGGGTAGGCACCGGCTCCGATGTGCTGGGCCTGGACGACGCGATGTCGAGGGACCATGACTGGGGCTTGCGGTTGCAGGTGTTCCTCCCGAGGGGCGAGGAGAGCGCGGTCCGGGCGGTGCTGAACGAGTATGTGCCCCAACAGTTTGCGGGCCTTCCGAGTCGCTTCCAGCAGACGGGCGCGGCCGAGGCGGAGCTCGGCGTCGACGTGCTGACCGTGGACGACTTCGCCACGGATCGCCTGGGCTGACCCCCGCCGTCCGGCGACGCCGCTGGACTGGCTCTCCCTGACCGGCCAAGCCGTCCTCGAAGTGACTGCCGGTGCGGTGTTCGAAGACGACGGCGGGGAACTGACCGCGCGGCGCGCGGCGCTGGAGTGGTACCCCGACGATGTCTGGCGCTATGTCGTCGCCTGCGACTGGCGCCGGCTCGACCAGGAACTGCCGTTGATGGCGCGCGCGGCCGACCGCGGCGATGAGCTGGGATCGCGGGTCATCGCCGCTCGCTTGGTCGACATCGCGATGCATCTGGGGTTCATGCTGAGCCGGCGCTGGCCGCCGTATGCGAAGTGGCGTGGCACCATGCTTGGCCGGCTGGGGCTGCCAGCCGGTGTTGGCCTCCACCTCGATGGCGTTCTCCGGGAAGGTGATTGGCGGGTCCGCAATGAACATCTGGCGGGCGCGCTGGAGGAACTCGCCGTGCTCCAAGGGCGCGCGGGCCTGCCGTCAGCCTCGCCGGCGTGTGTGCCGTTCTGGGATCGTCCCTACCTGCACATCAACCCGAGCCTGGTGCCGCACATCACGGCGAGCCTCACGGATCCCGCCGTGGCATCGCTGCCTATGGGGCTGGGGAGCATCGAGCAGATCTCGGACAATGTCGATCTCCTCATGGACGCGCGGCGTCGTCGCGACCGCCTCTGACCCCCAGGCGCGAGCCCACGTCGTCGATGCCTGCTGGCTCGCCTGCGGTGCCGGGCTGCTCGGCTGCCCAACGCGCGAGAGCCTCGATCGGCTGGCGCAAGGCGAACCCGCGCTCGGTCAAGGCGTAGGCCCTCGTGTTGTGACGCAAGGGCAATCGATAGAGAACTCCTGCTGCCTCGAGTTCGCGGAGACGAACGGCGAGCATATTCGTCCCCAAGCCCAGGTCGCGTTGCAGGTCGCCATAGCGTTGCGGACCCTCGAGAAGTCGCTCGACGATGAGCAGAGCCCACCGCGGGCCGACGATCTCGAGGGCTGTTGCGAGCTCAGTCACCGTGCCGGGTCGGGCTCCGACTTCATCCAGTACGGCGAGTAGTGGTAGCCGTCGAGGTCGTCGAATTGGCGCTGGTACATGAACGGATAGTCGTCGGTGTCACCGATCCGTCCGCCCGCGGCGCGCGCCCGCTCGATGAGTTCGTCGACCGCCTCGCGGCTGTCCAGGTCAAAGGAGACCGTGACCTTCGAGGGGGTGTCGGGCCCGCCGATGAGGTCCTCGGTGCCGCCCACACTGGCATACATCTCCCGGCTCCCGAGCATGACGTATTGCTCCGCGGCGATGGCGAAGCAGGAGACATTGTGATCCGACATCTCCGGGTTCAGTGTCCAACCCAAGGCGGTGTAGAAGGCGGTCGCTCGGTCGACGTTCGCGACTGGACACGTGATGAAGAGGCTCATGCGCACCATACTTTCAAAATGGAAGTGCTTGGTCAAGGAGTTGCATCTGCGTTGGCCATCGGACCGCCAGGCTGACGCGCGATCGCGCGGTGGCCTCCATCAGGGATACCCATGGGGGGTATATTGGCGAGAAGGCAATCGGAGTCCATCCAAGGAGCTAGGACGCATGTCGACCAACACAGACGACCTCGGCCGACTCACCTTCAGGTGCTGCGTGAGCACGGGCGGGGCCGATGACCAGGTCCAGGATGTCGCCGTTCGGCGGGCGGCTGCGCCCTCGCCAAGATCCGCCTCCCCAGGCAAGGCGAGGCCGACTGCGTCGGCGACGAAGCGCGCCCAGGTCGTAGCCGGGGCGACCCTTGTCGGTGCGGCGCTTGCCCTGGCCGCGTGCTCCACCGGCTCCGAGCATGCTTCGCAGCACAGCTCAGCAATGACCAGTGGCCACGGCGGGATGGAACATCCCGCCGACGGCGGCCCCGTGCCGGCCGGGATGAAGCGTGCCGCCGACCCCGCGTACCCCAGGGGGTCCACTGTGGTGCTGACGGCCGATCATGTGGACGGGATGGCTGGCGCGACCGCGACGATCGTCGGTGCCTACGACACCTACACCTACGCCGTCGACTACACCCCGACCGATGGCGCAGATCCCGTCAAGGACCACCGCTGGGTCGTCCAGGAGGAGATGAAGGACGCCGGCGCTCAGCGCTTGCCGGACGGCGCCGAGGTCACCTTGCTCGCAGATCACATGCCGGGTATGAAGGGCGCGAAGGCCACAGTCGTCTCCTCCACCGACGAGACCGTCTGCGTCGTCGACTACAAAGCTCACGGAATGACGATGACCAACCACAAGTGGGTCACCGAGAGCGAGATCACGCCCCAGCCCTGAACGCTTCGTCCCTCCCCTCCCAGTCCTCCCGGCGCGCCGAGCCGAGCGGCGCGACATCGCGCCCTCCCGTCCGCGTGATCTCTGCGGGCTCCCCTTTCAATGCACCGGTGACTGCCATCCCTCGATCTCACGCACTTCCTCACTCCATCGCGACGTTCAGCTCGCGCAGGAGGGTCGAGATCCGTTCCTCGCCTCGCCCCAGTTCATGGCCGCCACCTCGTCGCCTAGAGTAAGGATCGGAAGAGTGAGCCGGTCTCGCGTGGCGGCGTAGTCGGCGTAGGCCGTCGGCCCCGGGTCGAGGTCGGCGGCGACGGCAGCGCGACGGTCCGACAGGCCGCAACCTCGGGGGTCGTAGCGCACGTAGCGATAGCGCCGCCCCAACCCGACCAGCATTCGACGGCCACCCGCGGCGCGCGGGAGGCTGCATGGCTAGGTCAGGATCCCGTTTCAGCTACCTGCGGCAGAACGCGAACGAAAGCGAGAAGGTCCTCCTCGAACGCCGCCGCGATCTCGGGGTCGACCCGGGCACCCAGCGCGTCGAGAACGGTCGCGAAGAACAGGCGTACGCCCACGGCATACACGACCTCGGCAATCTCCGAGTCCACCAGGTCGAGGGCTCGCAAGTCGTCGACATCCCCCTGCTCTACGGACGCGGGAGCAGTCGCGACCTTGGCCGCAAATCGGTACACAGCGGCGTCCACGGGCGTGAGCTGTCCACCGCCGGGATCCGTTGCGAGCTCTCGAAGTGTCGGCTCGTCGCGGCAGGCGTCGATGAGCAACTTCGCGTGGGCAGCTGTGCAATACGCCGAGCCACGTGCCCGAGCGGAAGCGATGGTGACCAGCTCGAATCGGCGCCGCTCCATGGTCGTTCGCACCGCCGATGCGAGCGCGATCCACGCAGTGGCGACGTCGGGCCGCGCGGCGAAGCAGCCGGTGTAGTCGGGCACGAAGCCCCAGGCATCACGTTGGCTGTCGACGTACGCCGCGAAAGCGGCTTCGCTGTCCCGTGTCGGACGCGTTGAAATGAACACGACAATCTGCCGACTCAGTAGCTGAACGTCGTCGCGGCGTCGTCGCCGATCCACTCCCACAACTGGACCGAGCCCGCCTTGCGCACATTGGGCGCGAAGGCGTCCGCGTCCATGGCCTTGGCGTCCACGCAGACACCGCAGGCGATCGACTCACCACCGGCTGCGGCATACCGCTCGACGAGTTGGGCGAGGGGAGGACAACCCTCGCAGGCGACTGCGCGCGCCACGCCCGGGATGGCGAGCCGGACTGCCTCCTTGGTGAGGAACATCATCGTCTCCCGCCCCGACTCGGCCGCCCCGACGGCGACGAGGAAGGCGACAGTGACCTTCTCCGGGTCCTCGAGGCCGGTGCACAGACTGATGGCTGCCTTGCTCATGGTCTTCCCCTAATGGGTCCCCGCTCCGGCCGGGTTGCCGGTCACCTCATCGAGAGTAGAAATCGGCACGCGCGGGCGGAAGCGCGCCGCTACCCAATGCGATGCGGATCAGGAGGGCGACTGTGTCGGAGCGCCGCCAGATGTGCGGGCGCCGAGAACCCGTGCGACGGCGCCAGCGCGGGCGGACGGACCGGCCAGGCCGAGTTTGCCGTAGATGCGTTGCAGGTGGCGCTCGATGGTCCGGACGCTGAGGTTGAGCGCGGCGGCGACGGCTTGGTTGTCGAGACCTTGTGCGACTCCGGCGAGGACCTCGCGCTCACGCTGCGTCAGCGTCTCGATCCCCACGGCCCCAACGGTTTCCAGCCGATCCTCGGCGAGGAAGGCGGTGATCTCCCGGACGAAGATCGGCCAAGCCGGCTCGTCCTGGAGGAGGATGTGATTGCGACTGTCGAGCGGCACGAGGCGGGCGTTGGGGATGGTGGCGGCGAGTGTGCGGCCGTGGGCGCAGTCATTCATCCGCTCCTCCCGTGAGTGGATGACGAGCGTCGGCAGGGCGAGGTCGGGGAGGACGCCGGTGGCGTCCGCCTTGCCTCGCTCCACACGGGATTCGTATGCCGTTCTCGCGGAGGTCGATCGCTGGTGCAACTCGTCGAGCCAGGCCATCTGCTCCTCGGTCGCGCCCGGGATCATCATCGAGGTGAAGACGCGCCGGAAGAGCGGATCCTGGCGATCCCACCCGGCCCGGATCATCGCCTAGAAGGCATCCTCGAGGGCCCGGTCGTCGTCGGTGACGTGCTGTGACGCCGCGGCATAGGTGCTCGCGCAGACGAGTCTGGTCACCCGCTCGGGGTGGCGGTGAGCGTAATGGAGGGCGACCGGACCGCCCTGCGCCATCGCCATGAGCGCAAACCGGCCGAGTCCGGCATGGTCGGCAACGGCTTCGAGATCCTCGATGCGTCGATCGAGGGTGAAGTCGGTGACGTCACGATCCGACATGCCGTGGCCACGCTCATCGAAGCGCACGACGGTCGCGACACGGCCCAGCTCGACGAGATAGTGCCGCCACACCGGGCTCTGCCAGTCGTACTCGAGATGGCTGAGCCAGCAGGCATCCAGTAGGAGCGGCGGACCGTCGCCGTGCACGGCATACGCGATCCTCGTCGCGTCAGCAGAGCGGCAGAATCGGACCCGTTGGGACGCCTGGAGTGCAGCGAGGCTGCGCATCTCGCCAGTGTAGAAGCAGGAGTAGTCCGAGTCTCGGAGTCGACAGGACGACCCGCCAGAGTCTCACCACGTCTCGCAATCCCGGCCAAGTCTTGGATTCACTCGCGCCGGCCACCGAACGGATCGTGGCGAACAATGTCAGCGCTGATCGACTCTGAGACGGGCCCGGCCCGCTCCGGCCAATCTGAGACAGGCTCAACAGAGGATTCCGAGACAGGCTGCCGCACCGGGGCAGCCCGTGGACGCTGGCCGTGGCGCGTCGTTTTGCCCAGGGCGCGACGCTCGCCCGCACCGCCACCGATGCGGCGTGAGGCCAGGGTGGCGTCTGCACTCAGCGGGCCACGCCAGCCCTGTCGGTGCGCTCGAGTTGGTGCACGAGCTTGGCCACGGTCGCGGTCCAGCCGGTCTGGTGACTCGCGCCGAGACCGGCGCCGGTGTTGCCGTCGACGTGCTCGTCGAACGGGATGAGGTCCAGCCAGGGGTGTCGTCGGCCATGACGTCGTCACCACCCATGGCGACCCGGCGCCCGTTCACCGGGTCGGGCGCGAAGATCCCTACCAGTCGCTGGGAGAGGTCGCGCGCGACCTAAACCAGGCTGGTCCAGCGCGCCGAACCGGTGGGCAGCTCGACGTGCAGGTCATCGCCGTAGTTGTGACCGATCTTCTGCAGTGCCTCGATCAGGAGGTAGTGACAGGGAACCAGATCGGCAAGGAACGTCTCCGACTGCTGCTCGCCGAGACCGACGAGCACCGGATCCGGCACCGGCTGTACGAGTTCTATCGGGACGCCGCGCAAGCGGACCTCCCCGAGACCACGCGGCTCGCCACCACCATCGGATTCTGGGCTGCGGTGCGTGACGTCTTCCCTGCCACGAAGGCCCAGCGGTGCTGGTTCCACAAGATCGCGAATGTCCTTGCCGCGCTGCCGAAGTCAGCGCACCCGGGGCAAAGAAGACATTGGCGGAGATCTGGAACACCGCGGACAAGGACCACGCCGAGCACGCCGCGAAACGGTTCGCCGTCGACTACGGGCTCAAGTGGCCCAAGGCCGCCGCGAAGATCACCGACGACCTCGAGGTGCTGCTCGCGTTCTATGACTACCGGCCGAGCACTGGATCCACCTACGCACCATCAACCCGATCGAGTCGACCTTCGCCACCGTTCGGCTCCGCCAACGGATCGCCAAAGGCCCCGGCTCCCGCGCCGCCGGCATCGCCATGGCGTTCAAGCTCATCGAGTCCGCGCAACGCCACTGGCGCGCCGTCAACGCCCCCCACCTGGTCGCCCTCGTCCGCGCCGGCGCCACCTTCAAAAACGGCATCCGCGTCGAACGCGACAACGACCAGAAGGGAGGCGACCAACTCGCCACATCTGCACCAATCCACAGGTCTTGAGGTTCCCCCCGGATCGTGGAGGTATCGGCTATAAGGAGATGCCATGGCAGAGAAGTGACGGTAGTTCGACAGGGAGTTCCGGGAGGGCGCGGTCCGGATCGTCGCCGAGTCCGGCAAGCCGATCGCGCAGGTCGCTGGTGGCCTGGGTGTGAACGAGGGCACGCTCGGCAACTGGGTCAACCTCGACAAGCAGGCCAGGGAAGGCACCCGGGGCCTGTCCACCGGGGATGTCGCCGAGCTGACGCGGCTGCGGGCGGAGAACGCCGAGCTGCGGATGGAGCGCGATGTCCTCAAGCGCTCCGTGGTCCTGTGGGTGAAGGAGGCGACGAAGTGAGCGTGGCACGCTTCGTGGCCGACCAGAGGACCTTGGACCGGGTGCCCGTCGCGTTCACCTGCCTGATCCTGGGCCTGTCGGTGTCGTGGCTTCTACAAGTGGCGGGACCGGCAGCCCACCAAGACCGAGCAGCGGCGGGCCGAGGTGGATGCCGCCGTCCAGGTCGAGTTTGAGGAGCACCGGAGCTTGCACGGGTCGCCCCGGCTGTACGTCGACCTGCGCGAGGCGGGTTGGACGGTGACCGAGAAGACGGTCGCGGACTCGATGCGTCGGCAGGGTCTGGTCGCGCGAAGATCAAGCGCCGCAACGGGTTGACGCGGCAGGACAAGACGGCACCGAAGTTCCCCGACCTGATCCGGCGCGACTTCACGGCGTCCGCGGCGAACACCAAGTGGGTCGGGGATATCACTGAGATCCCGACCGCCGCCGGGAAGCTGTACTTCGCGACGGTGATCGACCTGTACTCGCGGCGGCTGCTCGGCGCCGCCACCTCCCGGCACCCGGACGCGGACCTGGCCTGCGCGGCGATCGAGATGGCGATCGCGGTCCGCGGCGGCCGCCAGGCCATCGCCGGTGTCGTGTTCCACACGGATAGTAAGACTGTTGCCTGCCTAGGTGCTCCCGGGTTTCGTGACTCGCACGCCGATCGACCCTGGGGGCTACCGTGGTGTCGGAGGTGTTCTCGCAGCATCC
>NZ_BAAAPN010000004.1:0-9093 GCF_039531165.1 Nostocoides vanveenii
TCCGGGTCCCCTTCGGCCCGGGCGAGGTCGGCCAGTCGCTCGTAGCTGACGGAGAGGTCGCGTTGGTAGCCGGTGTTCCCGGGTTCGCGTTGGGCCAGCCCCCGGCGGATGTCGAGGCCGTCGGTGTAGAAGCGGCGGGCGGTGTCCGGGTCCCCTTCGGCCCGGGCGAGGTCGGCCAGTCGCTCGTAGCTGACGGAGAGGTCGCGTTGGTAGCCGGTGTTCCCGGGTTCGCGCTCGGCTAGGGCGGTGCACACTCGGATGACATACTTCGCCGCAACTCGAGCCGGCTCGCCGAACCCGAAGTCCCTCAGCCGCTGCGCGACACGGTCGAGTGTTTCGAGGGCTCCGGATTCGCGGACCTGGATCGGGTCCAGTGCGCCGAGGACGCTGACCACTGTGGGGACGAACTGTCCGACAGCAGCGAGCAATTCACCGCTCCCCGGCATCGCCGAAGGACCGGCTTCGCCCGGCTGATCCGTGCTGCCCGCGTCTTCCGGGCCGCTGTCTGCGCCGATGCCGAGGCGAGCGAGCAGTGCGGGACGCTGGGCTTGGAAGAGCGCTGCGAATGGCGCCGCGTCCGGCCCGGTCAGCTTCGCGGCCACGGCGAAGGCGCGGGCCAGTTGGACGTTCGTCACTGAATCGAGAAGGGCTCCGATGATTGGGAGCGCCCTGGCGGAGTCTTTGCGTATCCACCTGGTGACGAGGGCCTCACCCAGGCGGTCGGGGCGCAACGGGTTCCAGAGCCACGAGCCCGGATACATCCCGCGCATCAAAGCGTCGTAGGACACCCGTTGCTCAGGTGCGACCTTGAGCAGGTCGAGAAGGCGCCCGGCCTCGCCCTCGTCGCGGGCGCCGCACAGCGTCGTCAGGGCTATCAGCGGCAGCACGCCGTCCGGTTTCACTCCCCCGCGACGGGCCCGGCCTTGCCAGTGCGTCACCTCATGGTCGAGGACGCGCTTGAAGGCGTCGACCGCGGCCGAATCGGCGACGAGACACGCGTCATACGCGGCGATAACGACATCGAGTGCCCGTCGATAACGGCGATTCGACAGATCGGGGGGTTCCACGGCTGACTCGGCCCCACCGGAGAACGCGGCCACGGACTGCCTGAACAGTTCCGCCCGCTCGGTGAGTACGAGGTCCGCGGTAGCGTCCAGCGGCTCGCCAACTTGAGCGTAAATCGCTTTGAGGCTGGACGAGCCGGACGTCGTCAGTGACTCTGCGAGGGTCTTCGCGCGACGTTCATTCCGGTCGAGCAACAAGATCCGCACGGGCTCCATGGGGGTCGCCGACTGAAGGAGGGCCTCCATGGCTTTCTTCAGCTTCGTGGGGTTGTGCTCGGAGGCATAGTCGACGAGCACCAGCCGGGCGGATCGCCGCGGAACCTTGGGCTTGTCGTCCAGGAAGAAGCCCGTCACCCATCCGGCCTGCGCCATCTCGCGGCCCACTTCGACGGCGAGCCGCGTCTTGCCGGTGCCGCCGAGGTCTTGGATCGTCCGGATTGACATCGCGGCCGGTGTTCCACACCACGCCCGTAAGACCGCCATTGCCTCGTCTCGGCCGACGAGCGGGACGATCCGATACTGGGGGAGCAGCAGCGTCGACGGGGCATCGGGAGCAGGCTCAGACTGTGCGGTCTCCCACGGTTGATCGAGCGGGTTGTCTGCTCCGGCGAGCGTCGCCCGAGCCCAGGCCTCGCGGTGCTTCCAGGCGTCTTCTTGGTTCGCTCTCCAGACCTCCTCGGCGGCGGGTGAGTCGGCGTTGCGTGGTGGCAGTGACCTCAGGGCGGCGACCGGTGAGGCCCATCCACCGAAGGGGTTGGTCGTGTCGCGGCTGACGGAAATGAGTCCAAAGACGCCGCCGGCCGTTGCGAGGATCGGTGCACCGCTCATCCCCCGCGGGGCGTACCCCGCCTGGAGTTGGAGCCAGCCGTCGCCATCGCGGCCGGTCCACTGATACTGAGCAGAGACTCCAGGGGATGTCCGGTCGTCTTCGCGCAGCCCGAAACCCCAGGCATGTATCCCGTCCGACACCGACCCGAACGGCACCTCCGACAACGGCGCAAAGATGTGGTCTTCGTGAGGGATGCGCACGAGGGCGAGATCGGGGAACGGCCAGAATGCGGAGGGCGAGTGATCGGATCGCGTTGGCGAGGAGTGCGTCACCGTTCCTGTGACCGAGCGATCCGCCTCGGCATACGAGCCGCCGGAACGCGCCTCCGGGTGGAGGTCGACCAGGACATCGGAGTCCGATCGGACGACGTGCGCGCAGGTCAACACCCAGCCGGGCGCCACGAGCACCCCTGAACCGGAGCCAGCCTCCTGACGGCGGACGCGCACGACAAAACGTTGGAAGTGCCGATCGTCAACGGATGGGCCCACGGCCGAATCAGTCGCTGCTCGTCGCGGCCCGCTCGGGCGCCTTCCACGTCAAGGTCACCTTCAGGCTCGCCTCACCGCCGCCCTCGACCAGCAGCGCGGTGAGCTTGCCGGTCTTCGCGGTGAAACTGAAGCCGATCTCGACCGAGGCTTCCTGCGGCTTAGCCGCACGGATCGCGTCGCTCAGCTCCGTGACGACCGCCTGGATCGCCTTCTTGGCCGGGTCGAAGGATAGGACCGCCCGGTCATCGTCGACCACGGTCGGCCCGCTGCCGCGCACTTCGACCAAAACTTCGGTATCGCCCATCCGGACGAGTTGCTGACCGGTCGCCATGGCCGAGATCCCTCCGCGTCGATGTCTACTCGCCGGGAATGCTACTCACTAGGACCGGTATGCCGTTGAGCACGGCGTTCGCGCCGATGCTCTCGATGCGCTCGGGGTCGGTCAAGTCGTTGATGCTCACCCCGGGCAGTTGCGTCGCCTCGCTCAGTCGAACGCCGGGCCGGTCGTGGCCGTAGCCGTGGGGCAGGCTGACCACCCCGGGCATCATGTCGTCGGTCACCGCGCACTCGACCTCGACCTGTGCGACCCGCGAGGCGACGGTGACGCGGTCGCCGTCGGTGAGGCCACGGCATACGGCGTCGTCGGGATGGATCAGCAACTGGTGGCGGGCCTTGCCGCGGGTCAGCCGGGGCAGGTTGTGCAGCCAGGAGTTGTTGTCGCGCTGGCTACGCCGGCCGATGAGCAGCAACTCATCCGCGCGGGCGACCGGCTCGGCAGCGAGCAGGGCGGGCAGCGCGTCGAGCACGAGCGGCGTGGCGAGGTTGATCCGCTGGTCGCGCGTCGCCAGCCGGTCGGGCAGGCGCGGCTCCAGGGGCCCGAGGTCCACCCCGCCCGGGGTGGCGGCCAGCTTGCCCACGCTCAGCCTGTGGCCGGACGTCCGCAGCAGGAGGTCGACCTGCTGCTTCGGCGTGGTCCGGAAGCGGGCCTGCGCCTCGACGACGTGCGGCAGGTCCTTGACCGTCTGCAGCACCCGCGTCGCCGCCCCCTTGATCCCGCTCCCGGCCTCGGCCGCCGCGCGCAGCGCGATAATCCGCAGCGCCAACTCGCGCGCGATCTCCCAGTCGTGCCGCGCCTCCTCGGGCTTCTCGAACAGCGCCGGGCTCCACCGCGCGGTGTTGCGGACCGCGAGCGTGTGAAAGATCAGGTCGTAGTGGTCGCGCTCGAGGGGCCCGGTCGGCGGGAGGATGACATCGGCATACCGGGTGGATTCGGTGACATAGAAGTCGATGGCGACCATGAACTCCAGGCCGGCGAGGGCGTCGCCGAGGGCCGAGCCGGCGGGTGTGGACGAGACGGGGTTGCCGGCGATGCACACCAGCCCCCGGATCTGGCCGTCGCCGGGCGTGGTGATCTCCTCGGCGAGCACCGACACCGGCAGCTCACTGCCGAACTCCGGCAGCCCGCGCACGCGCGTCGACCAGGACCCGAGGTGCCCGCCGCCGATCAGCTTCTTGCCGACCATGTCGATCGCCGGGCTGGTGAACATCGTCCCGCCGGGCCGGTCGAGGTTGCCGGTCAGGATGTTGATCGCCTGCGCCGCCCACTGCGCGACGCTGCCGTATGCCTGCGTGGACGCCCCCATCCGGGCGTGCAACGCTGCGCTGGGGGCGGCCGCGATCGCGCGAGCGAGGTCGGTGATCCGGTCGGCCGGGATGCCGCTCGCCTCCGCCGCCCGCTCAGCGGTGAACGGGCCGACGACCTCGCGGACGGCGTCGATGCCGTCGACATAGTCCGCCGGGCGGGCGAGGTCCTCAGCGAGGATCGTGCGCACCATCGCGAGCAGGACATACGCATCGCTGCCGGGGCGGATCGGGAGGTAGTCGTCGGCGACCTTGGCCGTCTCGGTGCGGCGCGGGTCGACGACGACCAGCCGGCCGCCGCGCGCTTGGAGGTCGCGACGGCGCCCCGGGAAGTCGGGCACCGTCATGATCGAGCCATTGCTGGCCATCGGGTTGGTGCCGAAGAGCACGAGCAGATCGGTCCGGTCGATGTCGGGGATCGGGAGGAGGAATTGGTGCCCGTAGAGCGCCCACGCCATCAGCTGGTGGGGGAGTTGGTCGACGGACGTGGCACTGAAGGTGTTGCGGGACTTGATGGTTCGCACCAGGTTGACGCCGTGCGTGAGCGCGCCGACGCTGTGCACATTCGGGTTGCCGAGATAGGCCGCGACCGCGTCGTTGCCGTGCTCGGCCTGGATCGCGACGATCCGCTCGGCCACCAGGTCGAAGGCCTCCTCCCAGGCGATCGGCTCCCACGTCGCGTCCGCGCCCGGCGCCCCGACGCGCCGCACCGGCGTGCGCAACCGGTCGGGGTCGGTGTGCAGATCCTGCAGGGCGATCGCCTTGGGGCAGATGTGTCCGCGCGAGAGCGGGTCGGCGTCATGTCCCCGTATGCCGCGGACCTCCTCCCCATCAACGGTCACCTCGAGCCCGCAGCTGGCCTCGCACAGGACACAGGTGATGTAGCGGGTTTGTGTCGTCGCTTCGGTCACCGGGCCAGTGTGCCAGCGTCTGGTCAGTTCGCCGGTGTCCGCGTCATCGGTCAGCACGACCTTGGCGCACGGTGGGAATCTCGTCCTCCCGCACAAGTTTCCGCGACGGCTGGTCGGCCACCGTCACCCGCCGATGTCGCGAGTCAGCGTGTCGGCGAGCTGGTGCAGGAGTGCCTCGGCCTTCGCCGAGGTCGCGGCTGTGGTGGTCAGGTCGAGTACGACACCGCTGGTGAGTGGAACGATCGCCCGCCCCATGGCCTTGGCGCCGATGGCGACCACGAATCCCTTGCCGCTCGGCGGGAAGTCCACCGCCTGCGCGGCCGGGGGCAGGTGACCGGTGATGCCCCGGACGATCGTGGCAGCCATGGCGGGGTTCGCGTAGCGATTGACCTGATAGGCGAGCGAGGACTCGGCCGCGCTCCAGTTACACCGGTCGACGTGGGTAACCATGTCATCGCTGGTGTCGGGGACCTTCAGGGTCGTGGGTTTGCTGCCGAGGAGCGTCGTCGCGGTTCCGAGGTCGATGAGGGCGCACACGCTGTGATCCTTCGGCAGGCCCCCTGCGCCTGCGGGGGGAGTCGTCGCTGACGCGTCCGTGTTGGTGCTGGTCGGTGGCGTGCTCGTCGGTGAGGACGTCGCCCTCGTTTCGGAGGACGGCATTGCCGTTGAGGCCGTTGTGTTCGTGGCGGGCGATGCCGGCGTGCCGCTCGTCGATCCCGAGGCACCGCAGGCGCTCGCGCCGAGGAAGACGGTCGCGGCCAGAGCCGACAGCGTGACCGGTCGCCGGTCGCCCCGACCAGGATTCGGAAGGGTGGACGGTGGGCAAGCGGACGGCATACGGCCTCCTCGGCTGGGGCGGCGGTATGCCGCGTCACCCAGCCTCCCGCCCGGCGCCGCGCAGGTCAGGAGTGCACCCCGGCCTCTTGGTGGTGGTGCGTACACGTGCGCCCGCTCCACACCACACTCGCGGCTGACCCGGAGTTTCACACGGGCAGCCAGCCGGACACGACCGTGCCGGAGCCGGGGGCGGAGCGCACCAGGCACTCGCCGCCGGCGGCGCGGAGGCGGTCGGCCATGCCGGTCACGCCGCGCCCGAGGCCGTATGCCGTGCCCACGTCGAAGCCGCGCCCGTCGTCGCAGACGTCGAACTCCAGGCGCGCGTCCGCGGGCCGCACCCGGACGTCGATCCGCGATGCGCCGGAGTGGGTGTCCGCGTTCTGAATCGCCTCCACCGCACAGAAATACAGGGCCGCCTCCACCGGAGCTGGGTAGCGCGCGTCCGGAGCGACGTCTACCGCGCATGGCCGGCTGGTCCGGCGTGCCGCCGCGGGGAGGGCGGCGCCCAGGCCCCGGTCGGCGAGCAGCGCGGGATAGATCCCGTGGGCCAGATCGCGGAGCTCCCTGATGCCGTCCACCAGCTCCGCCTGCAGCCCCGGCAGTTCGGCGATCGCCGCGGCGGCATCGCGATCGCCGAGCCGGGTCACCCGGCCCATCTCGACGGAGAGCCGGGCGAGGCGCTGCTGAGCGCCGTCGTGCAGGTCGCGTTCGATCGCCTGGCGCGCCTCGTCGCCCGCGACCGCGAGCCGGCGGCGAGAGGCGTCGAGGTCCGCCGTCTGCTGCCGCAGCCGCCGCACCTGCTCGCGAAGCCCGGCGACGATCACCAAGGCAACCACGGCGACGAATACGGCCACGATCGGCACCGTGAGCGATGAATCAGGTTGCAGCGCATCAGGTTTCAGGCGTCGAATCTCCCCGGCCCCCGCCAGTGCTCCGGCCCCGAGGACGGTGGCGACAATCACGGCAGCGAGGGTCCGTCGGCGCAGCACATCGAAGACGAGCACGACCGGTGCGATGACGGCGAGCACGGCGATCGGCAGGGTGAACGGATTGAGCCAGGTCAGCGCGGCGGCGACAAGCCAGTTGGCGCCCACGACCGAGAGCGCCCCCATCTGGATCAAGCCCCGGCGCAGGCCGATCAGCCCGGACGCCACGAGGAGGAACCCGGCGGCCAGGGCGCCGATGTCGCGGTAGAGGTTGGCGTCGTGGACCCGCGTCAACGCAAGGATCGTCAGGGCGACCACGGAGCCGCCGAGCCCGACTGCGTTGACCGACACCAGCCGTCCCAGTCGATCTCGCGCCTCGTCGTCCGCCTGGGCCACGGCCGGGGTGCGGTCGCCCGAACCGGGGTTCATCGAGGTTCGCCCCTCACCGGAGCGCGTCTCCCGGATGTCCCGCTCTTGCTGCAGCGATCGCGGCGAGCAAGCTCGCCGGTGCCAGGTCCTCCTTCGCGACGAAACCGACGCCCGCGGCGAGCAGCGAGATCGGGACGTCGAGCACGCCATACGCCGACACCAGGACCACCACCAACTCGGGCCGCACCCTCCGCAACCAGGCGGCGAAGCCGAGCGCGTCCTCGCCCGGGATGCGGATGTCGAGCAGCACGACGTCGAGGCCGGACGTGGCCAACGCGGACCGGGCTTGGATCACGCTGGCCGCCGTGCGGCATACGTGCAGGCCGTGGGTCTCGGCGACCAGTGCCGCGGCGGTCGCGCGGAATGCCGCCTGATCGTCGACGACCAGGACGCCGGCGCTCGCCGTCCGCGTCTCCACGAGGCGATGATCTCAGCGCCGACCGGGATCGGCCAGGGTGCGCGCACCACTGTCGGCGAGATAGAGCAGCACCGCCGACACCCGACGATCGCGCGCCACTCCGATCGGCAGTTCGAGCTTGGCGAAGATCGCGTTGATGTGCTTTTCCACGGCCCGCTGGGTGATGACAAGGTGTTGGGCGACAGCGGCGTTCGCGGCGCCGGTGGCGACGAGGGCGAGCACCTCCCGCTCCCGCGAGGTCAGGCGCGCGATCGGGCTGGTCGCGCTGCGGGTCTGGTGGCGCATGAGTTCGTCGACGACCTGAGGGTCGATGACCGACTCGCCGCGGCAGACCGCCGCAAGCGCGGCCACGAGTTGATCG
Organism: Nostocoides vanveenii; assembly: GCF_039531165.1. Classification (NCBI taxonomy): domain Bacteria; kingdom Bacillati; phylum Actinomycetota; class Actinomycetes; order Micrococcales; family Intrasporangiaceae; genus Nostocoides; species Nostocoides vanveenii. Next base: position 7,905 of record NZ_BAAAPN010000004.1, read on the forward strand.
ACGTCCCCGACCCGGTCCTTGAGCAGGTAGCCGCGCCCGGTGCTCCCGTCGGCGAGCAACGCCAGGGCGTGCTCGGCTTCGAGGTAGTTCGACAGGACGACAACCCCGGTCCCCGGATTGCTGAGGCGTAGCTCCCGGCCGATGAGCACGCCCTCGTCGCGATGCGCCGGGGGCATCTTCAAATCGGTGAGCACGACATCGGGCCCGTATGCCGTGACCTCCGCCCGCACCTGCTCCAGGCTCGCGCATTCGCGCACCTCGGCGACCTCCGGGTGATCCATCAGCATCCGGACCAGCCCCTGCCGGAGCAGCGCGTTGTCCTCGGCGAGCAGGACGCGCAACGGCATACGTGATGGTAGGCCGGTCGCGGGTCGGCGGGCGAGGTCATCCGCGCTGTCGTCAGCTGGCCGGATGGGAGCATGGCCGGGTGCGCAGCGGCATCGAGGTGGCCAGGGACTACCGGGTGGAGTTGATCCGGCCGATCCTGGATACGCAGTGCCCGGGTCTGCCGAGGGCTGCAGCTCGGGTGGGAACCGGGTCGGACGTGCTCGGGCTCGACGACGCGGCTGGAGTTCGATCCACGCCACGCACCGACACCGCAGGACTGGCTCTCGCTGACCGGCCCGGTGGCCCTCGAAGTCGTGGGCGGCGAGGTGTTCGAGGACACCGGTGGCGCGTTGACCGCGCTGCGTGCGGCCATGGACTGGTACCCGGACGATCTGTGGCGCTATCTCGTGGCCTGTGACTGGCGCCGGATCGACCAGGAGTTGCCCCTGATGGGCCGGGCCGCGGACCGCGGTGACGATCTGGGCTCACGCGTCATCGCTGCGCGGCTGGTCGACGCCACGATGCACCTCGGGTTCCTGCTCTGCCGTGCCTGGCCTCCGTATGCCAAGTGGCGCGGCACGCTGTTCGGCCGGCTGCCGCTCCCGCCCGGCGTGGCACTCAATCTGGCGCACGTCCGATCCGGAGATCCAGTCACTGCCCGCCTCGCCCTCGCGACCCTTTTTCGGACCTATCGATGAGTGATATCGCGGCCAGGACCGCACTATCACTCATCGATCAGCCACTCGGCAGATCGCCGACCCCCCGTTACCTTCGTGATGGGTCCTCGACCTGAGGATCTCGGTCGCTGAGTCCGGCATGACTTACTGCCCCTGTCGTCGATGATCCGGGGGGTGTTGTCACC
>NZ_BAAAPN010000005.1:0-949 GCF_039531165.1 Nostocoides vanveenii
GCAGAGGAGGGCGGCGTTGTCGAGGTCGGTCGCGCCGCCGTCTGCCCAGTGGATGAGGTGGTGGGCGTCGGTCCAGCCGGCGGGCCTTGTGCAGCCGGGGAAGGAGCAGCCGCCGTCGCGGACCGTGAGGGCGTGGATTTGGGTGGTGGTGAATAGGCGGTGGGTGCGGCCGATCAGGACGGGGTTGCCGTGCGGGTCGAGGACGATGGGGGTGACGGTCCCGGCGCAGGTCCGGGCGCGGGCGATGTCGGGGGCGAGGAAGGACGCGGACCCGCCGGGACTGGCGGGGGTCGCGGCACCGGTCTCGTCGCGCAGGTCTGTGAGGNCCGGCGGGGGTCGCGGCACCGGTCTCGTCGCGCAGGTCTGTGAGGCGGATGATCAGGCTGGTGTGGGTGGACCCACGACCCGCGGGGGACGTGTCGGTGGTGGCGGCGCGGGCGATGAGGCCCATTAGGGCGTGGGCGCGGCGGTTGGTCGCGGGCCGGGTGTCGGGTTCCCCGTCGGGTCCGGGCCGGGGCGCGGTTAGGGGTCCGAGGGCGGCTTCGAGGGCGGCGACGGACTCGGGGTCCAGGGTCAGCCGGTAGGTCGTTAAGGGTCCGCCGTCGTTGATGCCGTGGGACAGGCTCATCCGGGTGCGGCCGGTGGCTTGGTCTTTTCCGAGGCGGTCGGTGTGGCCGTATTCGACGATGAGGCGGAACCGGAGTTTCCGGACCAGGGCGGGGTCCCCGGTGGCGGCGACGGTGGTGAACGCCTCCCACGCGGTCGGGATGACCGGGTCTTGAAGGTCGGGGATGAGCGTGGTCATCTCCGCGATGGCGGCGGTCGCGGCCGGGACGGGGACCCGCGCGTCGAGGACGGCGTCGGCCAGGCAAGCCGGAACCGCGCCAAGCCGGACGCCGTCCGCCAACTTCACAAGTGGTGACGCGGCGCGTCCGGTGGGGTAGCGCCG
>NZ_BAAAPN010000006.1:0-2555 GCF_039531165.1 Nostocoides vanveenii
GGACACGATAGGACCCCCGGCTAGTGCACAAATCCCGACCGTCGCGACCACAAACCTGCAGGTCAACCCATCGCCGACCCGAGCAGGCGGCGAAAGTGGCCTAAGTCAGGACCAGGGTGATGCCGGGTTTGATGTGAGCACCCTGGATCTCACGGTTGGTGCGGACGCGACTGGCGTGAGCTGTGACCGGGTTGTCGCCGACGTCGAGACTGGTGGGGATGCCGCACCAGCGGAAGTCGTCGATCGTCGTGCCGTCGACAACCATGGAGAGGGGGCGGATATCGTCGTAGAGCGCGAGGGCGATCTCGAGCGCGTTGGCGGACTGGGGCACGACTCGGCAGGCGACGACGACACGGCTGGGGATGGANTGTTGCTTGGTCGTTCGCCCCAGTGCGGCGAAGCGGGTCGAGGGGTACTGCTGGGTGATCCGCTGGGGCAGGTCGACGTCCTCGACTCCCTCGACGGAGTGAGCTGTCTCGGCTTAAGGGGCTCTTCACCGATGAGTGTGGGGTGAGCACAACTCGCCGGGTTGTGCTCACCCCACACTCATCGGTGAAGAGCCAGTTTGCACAAGCCGCTTCGGAGCGCGGCGCTGTGCAATTAGGGCTGAAGGAGGTCCGGCCGCACCCATTCGATAACGAGCGTCAGGAGGGATGCCACACCAAACAAGCTCATTCCGGCCGCCCACGTGAAGTATCCGGGCAGTCGGGCGAAAGGGTTGAAGACGCCAGCGTCTGGCGAGGTCGTGTTCCTGCGCTTACGCCACTCTGTTCCGTGCACTTGCAGGGTCGGGTTCCCCGCTCTCTCCAAGTCTGCCAGCCAGTGGGCGTCTGTGACCTCGGCCTGCCGATGTCGAGTGAGGATCTGGATGCTCAGGAGTGCGACGACGATGGACAGAACGCACGCGACGGTCCGCGCGTACCTTGTCACTCCGCCACCGAGCGCGGTTGTCATCAGGAACGCCTGCGCGGTGAGGCTGAGGACCGGCGCCTGCCACAGCAGATTGTCGAACTGCGACCGTCGGGCGGCCAGCGCGGAGTAGACGGCGTCCAGGGAGGGTCTGTCCTCATGTTCTTCAGCCACCCCACGAACATATCCCGTCTGTCGACCATCGACTCAGTTCGCCGCGGAGGTGCAAGGTCCCGCGAGTTATTCGACTCTAGATTCGCGTGTCAACTCACCGACCACTCGGGGACCTCGACCCCAACCCAACCGGACCCCGCGCGCCCTCGGCTTCGAATAGCCTGCCAAGGCAGCCCAGCAAGGCTGAGCCTATGGGACCTATGGGACCTCTTTCACAAGAGCGTCCACCTCATCCATACATAGCGCAAAGGCTGGAAATTCGTTTGAGTGGATTTCACGGAACTCAACCCGACCTTTACTCTGTCGGTGCACCAATACCCGCGCATCCGAGGCGCCAAAGCGTAGGACGGTAAAACGCACACGGGGGGTCGTGCCTGTCTCCACAATCTGCGCGCCCACGCCTTCTAGTTCTGAAAGCCATGCGGTCTTGGCCCGGGCAATGACAACCAGGTCCCCCTCTGACGCCTTTCTCCGCAGCAGTTCCTTGAGTTTATCGCTGAGAACCCACGACATATCTCTTGTAATAACGACCATCTTGCCTTGCTCTTGAGCCCAGCCCAGATTCCATTCGACCAATTCTTCAGGAGTAGCGATCGCAATCGGGCTTCGCTTTCGCTCGTCTATCCACGCGAATCGTAGTCCGGCGAAGCCGAGCACTGAAAGCAACACAGCAAACAGTAGTGTCCAACCCGAACGGCCCATAAGTGATTCTAAGGACTTCACCCCTGCTGCCCAGGCTAGAAACACGGCCACGATCTGCCGCCAGAACTCGTTCGACCTACGGACGAAGAGGGTCTTGATCCGGACCGACATGGGGACTACTCCCTCCCAGGAACGCGATAGATATAGTCGGCCCTAGCCCCGTTCGTAATACTTCCGATCGGCTCAACCCCCCTGCGACCAAACCACGCGATGGCATCAGTCGCCTCGGTAGAGGTCTGCCAAGTCGTTGGACGCGGCCCGCCCACGGCGCGGTGAAATAGGAGGCTGCCCATGCCCAAGCTACGATGCGAGGGTCGAACGAAGAGACGCCGTAGCACAAGAGATGGTCCCGGAAACATGAACTCGTTGAAGTCGGCGACAAGGTAAACGAAGGCGAAGCCAATCAGTTCTTTGGAAGATCTATCCAAGATTGCAAGCGAGCCATCTTCATGCTCGCTGACGATGTCTCGGACTCGCTGAGTGGTCCAACGCGACGCGTACGGCACAGTATCCATCGCGGCCGCGAACTTCTCGGCGAAACGGTGGGCGCAGCCGAATTCTATGATCAGGTCGCTCCCCGCAAAGGTGAGATCACGCGCCTCCTCGACTGCCGGAGCGACGCTGATCCGTTCAATCTCGGACTGGGGCACGACGAGAGTTTAACCTGACTTAGAGATCGCGCGGATAGGTCAGGGTCGTCGGGTGGGTCGGGTGTCCCAGCGGTGGGTCGTCCAGGCTCGGCGGAGCAGGCTTCGGGTGATGATGACCGC
>NZ_BAAAPN010000007.1:0-3193 GCF_039531165.1 Nostocoides vanveenii
TAGGTGAAACTCTCTCACACCCTCACCCGGACGTCGGCGGTGTTCGACGACCCGAATCTCGTGTCGTCCGCCGGGCTGGTCCCGCTCCTGACGCTGGCGGACCGGGCGGGGCTGCGTCGCCTGGCGGATGAGCACCTGAGCGTGCCGACGGACAAGGGCGCGAACGCCGGGTTGAAGGTGGCCTCGCTCGTGGCGGGGATGGTCGCCGGCGCCGACAGCATCGATGACATGGCGCTGCTGCGCCACGGCGGGATGGGCCGGATCTTCGCCCGCGCGTACGCGCCCTCGACGCTCGGCTCGTTCCTGCGCACCTTCACCTTCGGGCACGTCCGCCAGCTCGACGCGGTCGCCGCCAGGTTCCTGCTCGCGTTGGCCCCCTGGCCGGGCTAACCCCGACGGTCCCGGCACCATTGCCCGCTGGCGACGAGGCGGGAGCGGACGGCGGGTACGCCGTCGTCGACGTGGACGACACGATCATCGAGGTCCACGGCCACGCCAAGCAGGGCGCCGGATTCGGCTACACCCGGGTCCGAGGCCTGAACGCGCTCCTTGCCACGTTGACGGTGCCCGGGTCGGCGCCCCTGGTCGTGGCGCAGCGGCTGCGCAAAGGCTCCTGCGGGTCGCCCCGCGGCGCGAAACGCCTAGTCGGTGACGCCGTCAAGCAGGCCCGCCGCCTGCTCGGGCCGAAGGCGCCGGTCCTGGTCCGGATGGACTCGGCCTACTACGGCCGCGACGCCGTCCATGCCGCGATCACCGGCGGCGCCCACCTGTCCGTCACGGTGCGCGCCACCAGCCCGGTCAAGGCCGCGATCGCCGGCATCGACGAGGCCGCGTGGACCACGATCAAATACCCGGACGCGATCTTCGACGAGGCGAGCGGCACGTGGATCTCCAAGGCGGAGGTCGCCGAGGTGCCGTTCACCGCGTTCGCGTCCAAGAAGAAGGCCGACCGCGTCCAGGGCCGGCTGGTCGTGCGCCGCATCCCCGACGTGCACGCCGACAAGAAGAAGGCCGCCGGGCAGGGCACCCTGTTCGACGTGTGGCGCTTCCACGCGTTCTTCACCACCGCCCCCAAGGACGCGCTCGACACCGTCGCTGCCGACAAGATCCACCGCGGACACGCCATCATCGAGCAGGTCCACGCCGACCTCAAGGCTTCCGCGCTGGCGCACCTACCCTCCGGGACGTTCACCGCCAACGCCGCCTGGCTCGTGCTCGCGGTCATCGCATTCAACCTCACCCGCGCCGCGGCCACCCTCACAGCGGCGCCCAAGATCGCGAAAGCCACCACTGCGACCGTGCGACGCAAGCTGATCCACGTCCCGGCCCGGGTCGCGTCATCCGCCAGGCGGATCACCCTGCACCTGCCCCAGTCGTGGCCCTGGCGCGACGCGTGGACGCGACTGTTCGACCGCGTCGCCGACCCGCCCCTAACGGCACTGCCCTGACCACCCAGCCAGTAACGGCGCGACCCGAGCAACCCCGACGTGGAACACCCCGACAGCGAGGTCGGGCGATCACCCACACCCCAACACGATCCTCAGCCCGCGGACAGCATCACACCGACAACCGAAGGCTCATCGGTGGATCGAGGCTTAAACGTCCGCGCCGCGTGTTCCTTCTCCGAGTGGGCGATCACGATCGTGGCGTCGACATCCAGCACGACCAGATCCTTCGGCAACGTGCTGTCGGCCACCCGCGCGGCCGGGAGCCCGCCCGGCAGCAACCCCCAGACCCGCGCCCTGGCCTTGGCCCGCGCGGCCGCGACCCGCGTCGCCGAGGTATCGGCCAGCTCGTCCAACGCGCGCCACACCGTCGCCGGCGACGCCACCGGCCCGAGCACATGGTCGTGGTGACGCAGCGTGTCTATATCCGAGATCGCTTCACCACCGGCGACCAGCATCGTGGCCACATCCACCAGCACCCGGCCCCGGTCATGACCCGGGACGAAACCGCGCCGCGCCAGGGCCGTCGAGAGCGTCTCGGTCAGGCCGACCCGATCAGCCAGCAGCCGCACCGCGACACTGCCCGCGTGGGCGACCACGCCCGACCCGTCACCCGATACCGCCAACCCGCTCGACCACGAAGTACGCTTCACCTACGGAGTGCCTTCCCGCTCAGGAACTTTGAACTGTCGTAAGTCCAAGTATCCCGTTGCAGGCTCATCACAGATAAGGGTGTAGGGCTGGGCGGCGCGTCGGTCGCTGGGTAGGGGTCGAGGCCCCCTGAGGTTGGAAGTTCTGACACTGCCTATCCGGAGGACCTCGACGTGGTTGACGCTACCTTCGCTTGCCCTGACCTGACGACGTTCGCCCGCCTCGATGGGCTCGGGCTGGTGGTGACCGGTCAACGGGTCGAACCCGATCGGGCGGTGCTGGCGTGCCGTGTTGTCGAGGATGACCGATGGTGTCGACGCTGCGGTTGTGAGGGCACGGCCCGGGACAGCGTGGTCCGGGAGTTGGCGCACGAACCGTTCGGGTGGCGACCCACCACGCTGTCGGTGACGGTCCGCCGCTACCGGTGCCGCGGCTGCGGTCACGTGTGGCGCCAGGACACGAGCAAGGCCGCCGACGCTCGCGCGAAGGTCTCCCGGGCCGGGTTGGCGTGGGCCTTGACCGGCCTGGTCGTCCAGCACCTGACCGTCGCTCGGGTCGCCGAGGCGCTCGGGGTCGCGTGGAACACCGCCAACGACGCCGTCCTGGCCGAGGGGAAACGGGTCCTGATCGCTGACCCGGCCCGGTTCGACGGCGTCGCTGTTGTCGGGGTGGACGAACACGTGGGCGGCACACCCGCAAGGGCGGCAAGTACGTCACCGTCATCATCGACCTCACCCCGATCCGCGACGGCACCGGCCCCGCCCGCCTGTTGGACATGGTCGAAGGACGGTCCAAGGCCGCGTTCAAGTCCTGGCTCGCCGACCGGCCACAGGCGTGGCGCGACGCCATCGAGGTCGTTGCGATGGACGGGTTCACCGGGTTCAAGACCGCCACCAGCGAAGCGCTCCCCGAGGCGGTGACCGTGATGGACCCGTTCCACGTCGTCCGCCTCGCTGGGGATGCTCTGGACCGCTGCCGGCGCCGGGTCCAGTTCGAGCTCCACGGCCACCGCGGGCTCACGGGCGACCCGCGGTACCGGGCCAGGCGGACCCTGCACACCGGCGCCGACCTGCTCACCGACCGGCAACGCGAACGCC
>NZ_BAAAPN010000008.1:0-9659 GCF_039531165.1 Nostocoides vanveenii
CTCAGGAACTTTGAACTGTCGTAAGTCCAAGTATCCCGTTGCAGGACAGGCACTTCCGTACTTTCACACCCCGGACACGCCGATCACCCGTGAACGATCGAGGCTAGGCAGATTGCTGACGGATCCGATTGGTCAGTTCGGTGACCTGGTTGTAGATGGCCCGGCGCTCGGCCATCAACTGGCGGATCTTCTTGTCGGCGTGCATGACGGTCGTATGGTCGCGGCCGCCGAACTGCTGGCCGATCTTCGGCAACGAGAGATCGGTCAACTCACGGCAGAGGTACATCGCGATCTGGCGGGCCGTGACGAGCACCCGCGAGCGCGACTGCCCCTGCAAATCCTCGATGGTCAGGCCGAAGTAGGCCGCGGTCTGGGCCATGATTGTCGCGCTGGTGATCTGGTTGGCGTGCTCATTGGGCATCAGGTCTTTGAGCACGATCTGCGCGAGCGGCAGGTCGACCGGCTGCCGGTTGAGGCTGGCGAAGGCCGTCACCCGGATCAGGGCCCCCTCGAGCTCGCGAATATTGGTCGAGATCCGCGAGGCGATGAACTCCAGGACCTCGTCGGGGACCGAGAGCCGCTCCTGGATCGCCTTCTTGCGCAGGATGGCGATCCGGGTCTCCAGGTCGGGCGGCTGGACGTCGGTCAGCAGGCCCCACTCGAAGCGCGAGACCATCCGGTCCTCGAAATTCGAGAGGTGCTTGGGCGGGACGTCCGAGGTGATCACGACCTGCTTGTTGGTGTTGTGCAGGCTGTTGAAGGTGTGGAAGAACTCCTCCTGGGTCTGGACCTTGCCCGAGAGGAATTGGATGTCGTCGATCAGCAGGACGTCGACTTCGCGATAGCGATTCTGGAAGTTCGCCGCCTTGTCGTCGCGGATGCTGTTGATGAAGTCGTTGGTGAACTCTTCGGAGTTGACGTACCGCACCTTCAGATGCGGCTGCAGAATGCGGGCGTAGTGCCCGATGGCATGCAGCAGGTGGGTCTTGCCCAGCCCGGACTCGCCATAGATGAACAACGGGTTGTAGGCCTTGGCCGGCGCCTCGGCCACCGCCACGGCCGCGGCGTGGGCGAAGCGGTTACTCGCGCCGATGACGAAGGTGTCGAAGACATACTTCGGGTTCAGCCGGGTCGCATCGAGCGGGTCCAGGGTGACGACCGAGCCGGCACCCGGGCGCAGCGGCTCGGGCTCGAAGTCGTCGTCGACCAGACCGTCGTCGACCACGGTGTCCTCGTCCGGAGCCTCGACCGAACTGGTGAACAGGTCCTCCTCGACCGGCAGCGACGGATCGACGGTGACGGCGAGGGTGACCTCGGTGCCGAGTTCAGCGGCGAGCGCGGCCAGCACGTGCGTGCGGACCTTCTGCTCGAGAACGGTCTTGGCGAAGTCGTTGCCGACCGCGATGAGCACCGTGTCGTCGAGGATCCCCTTGACCTTGGCGTCCTTGAGGAACGAGCGATGCTGGATGGAGACGCGGTCTTCGGCCAGGGTGGACAGCACCTTGGCCCACAATCGGCTCGCGTCCAACCGTGCCTCGGACACGGGGCCTACCTTCCTGGGACCGTTCACGACATCCACAGCGTTGTCCACACCCTGTGGGAAGCGGCCACCTCATCATGGACGAGGGCCGAACCTAACAACCCTCCACCCGCGCGAGCAAGCGCGAGCCCAAGGCATTATGTCCCGGCGGCGGAATCTTTGGCGCCTTGGGGTGTGTCGCGTCAACGCTGCCCGATCGAACGGGTGCAGGATGGTCGGTTTGGGTGCCATGCCGCTTGCCGGATGCCGTCGGTTTGACCCCCTGAGTGGGCGCCCCGTATCGTTGTGCTTCGGCCTTTCGGCCGTTTTCGCATGCCCACGCCCCGCGCGCAGGCTTCCGATTGCGGCCGAGAAGCGAGCCGATCAGCCACCCGGCAGTCACTACGACCACCGCCACGCCGGCGAGCGGGACCCTCGCCACGTCATACGGAAGAAGTCAGATGAGCAAGCGCACCTTCCAGCCGAACAACCGTCGCCGCGCCAAGAACCACGGTTTCCGCGCCCGCATGCGCACCCGCGCCGGCCGCGCCATCCTCTCGGCTCGCCGCCGCAAGGGTCGCGCCGAGCTGTCCGCCTGACGCATCCCGAGCTGTGCTTCCGGCACGGCATCGCTTGCGTTCCAGCGCCGACTTCAACGCAGTCCTGCGCCGTCGCGACCGCGTCGACGGGTCGGCCCGGTTCGTGGTGGTGCATGCATATCGCGCCCCTGGCCGGGACAATGCCCCCTGCCGGGTGGGCTTCGTCGTCTCCAAAACGGTCGGTAATGCGGTGATCCGCAATCGCACCAAGCGGCGCCTGCGCGAGCAGTGCCGCGCCCGGCTTGAGGCGCTGCGACCGGGCGTCGACTACGTGGTGCGCGCCCGAGCGGCCGCCGGGACGGCGAGCAGCGCCGAACTGGGCGTGGCCCTCGATGAGGCCTTCGGTCGGGCCGATCGCGCGTGGGGAGCGCGGGTATGACGGTGGGCGGGTTGCTGGCGCAGCCGCTGATCTGGCTGATCCGGGCGTATCAACTGGTGATTTCCCCGATGACCCCGCCCTCGTGCCGGTACTACCCGTCGTGTTCGGCCTATGCGCTGGGGGCGCTGCGCCGGTTCGGACTTTTCCGCGGGAGCTATCTCGCGGCGCGGCGCGTTCTTCGCTGTCACCCGTGGGCACCGGGCGGAGTCGATCACGTGCCTCAGACTTTCAGCTTCTCGCCGCCGGCGAACCATGATCACCAACTGAGCAGTTAAGGACAGCATGGGCGACTTCTTCAACAGCGTGCTCTACCCGATCGAATGGGTGGTCGCGTGGATCATGTACGGCTTCCACCAGGCCTTCACCGCGGTCGGGATGCCCGCGGCGTCCGGGTGGACCTGGGGGCTCTCGATCGTCGGTCTGGTTATCGTCATGCGAGCGGCGCTGATCCCGCTCTTCATGAAGCAGATCCACGCCTCGCGGAATATGCAGATCCTCAGCCCCGAGCTGCAGAAGATCCAGGCGAAGTACAAGGGCAAGACCGATCCCGAATCCCGTCAGAAGATGACGCAGGAGACGATGGAGCTCTACCGCTCCTCAGGGACCAACCCGCTCTCGTCGTGTCTGCCGATCCTGGCCCAGTCGCCGATCTTCTTCGGACTCTTCCGCGTGCTTAATGGGCTGCAGTCGATCGCCGACGGCAAGCGTGACGGCATCGGCCCGATCACCCGCGACGTCGCGAGCCAGGCCGAGCAGGCGATGATTTTCGGAGCCCAGCTCTCCGACAAGTTCATGGGTGCCTCGACGACCAACACCAAGATCGTCACGATCGTGTTGATCATCTTGATGTCGGTCACGACGTTCACCACCCAGCGCCAGCTGATGACCAAGAACATGCCGGCCTCCGCGTTGGACAACCCCTTCGCGCGGCAGCAGAAGGTGCTGCTCTATGTGCTGCCGCTGGTCTTCGCGATCTCGGGTGTCAACTTCCCGATCGGTGTGCTCATCTACTGGTTCGTCACGAACGTCTGGTCGATGTGTCAGCAGTTCTATGTGATCCGGCGGATGCCGGCACCGGGCTCGTTGGCCGAGAAGGCGCTGCACGAACGGCGCGCCCGGAAGGGGCAGCCGCTGCCTGCGACACCGGTGGTGCCGGGCACGGGGGCGGTCAGCGGCACTGTGGTCGACACGTCCGCTCCCAAGTCGGGACAACGCGTCCAGCCCAAGCGCAAGGACCGTGGCGGGCCACGTCCCAAGGCGGGCGGCTCCAGCAGCGGCGGTTCCGGCGGGGATGGTCCGCAGGATGCGCCCGGCCGCTGACGGCGGCTTCACGTCATACCAACCCTGGTGAACCCGCTTCCGGGCCACCGAGACGGCAAAGGAGTTAGCGCCGGATGAGCGAGAACGATGTGATCGTGTCCGAGCAGTCCTCGGACCTCGAGGAGACGCCAGAGGTCGAGGCGAACGCGAGCGACGCGGGCGTCGACGCGGCTGCCGAAAACGCTCACGATGTGAGCGAGGCGGCGGGCGACGAGGGTGACACAGCGGGCGATGAGGGTGACGCGGCGGGCGTGAGTGAGGCGGCGGGCGATGAGGGTGACGCCGCGGGCGCGGGCGGGGCGAGCGCCGGTCGCGGGCGGGGCGCTCGGCGATCCCTGCTCGAGCGCGAAGGTGAGGTGGCTGCGGACTTCCTCGAGACGCTCCTGGACATCGCCGACCTCGACGGTGACATCGACCTGGATGTGGACGGGGATCGTGCCGTCGTCGCCGTTGTCGATTCCGAGGAAGGCCGGGTGCCGCGGCGTCTGGTCGGCCCGAACGGCCGCGTGCTCGAGGCGCTGCAGGAGCTGACTCGGCTGGCCGTTCAGTCGGCGACCGGTGAGCGTTCGCGATTGATGCTCGATGTTGCGGGCTTCCGCGCCGAGCGCCGCGCGGACCTGGTTGCCCAGGCGCGCAGCGCGATCGAGAAGTGTCGCACCGATGGGTCGGCCGTCGAACTGGAACCCATGAGCGCCTTCGAGCGCAAGGTCGTCCACGACGAGGTGCTCGCCGCCGGGTTGGTCTCGGAGTCCTCGGGTGTCGAGCCACGGCGGTATGTCGTGGTGCTCCCGGCGGGCTGAGCCGCCGGGATACGTCCGCGATAGCGCACCGATCATGACCGAGCAATCGCCGCTGCCCGGCCCCGGCGCGGGGCCGGGCAGCGGCTTTTCTGTCGACGGGGCGGATGTCATCGTGGGCGCGCGGGCGATCGGCGGGCAGGGCGGCGTGGCGCCCGCGGCAGCTGCCGCGGTCTTCGGGGATCGAGTCAATGTGGCGCGTCGCTTTGTCGCGATCCTCGCGGACACCGGCGTCAGCCACGGGCTGATCGGGCCGCGCGAGGTGCCGCGACTGTGGGACCGGCACGTCTTGAACTGCGCGGTGGTGGCCGAGGCGATGCCGCTCGTCGGAGCACGTGTCATCGATGTGGGGTCCGGTGCCGGTTTGCCCGGGATCGCGTTGGCGATCGTGCGGCCGGATCTGAGGGTGACGCTCGTGGAGCCGATGCTACGGCGCACCGACTGGCTCTCGGCGGCCGTGGCCGAGCTGGAACTGACGAATGTGGAGGTGCGCCGCGGCCGGGCCGAGGAGTTCGCGGATGTGTTGGCTGCGGACTATGTCACCGCGCGTGCGGTCGCTGCTCTCGAGAAGTTGTGTCGGTGGTGCGCGCCCCTGGTTAGTGTGGGTGGCGAGCTGGTCGCGATGAAGGGGGCTTCGGCCGCCGCCGAGTTGTCCGCTGCCCGCCCATTGTTGGCTCGTCTCGGCCTAGGCAACGGCCGCGTCGAGACCGTGGGTGCCTCCGTTCTGGCCGACCCTACCGTCCTGGTCATCCTCCCCAAGGTGTCCGATGCCACCGGACCCGCCGGCACGAAGGGCGCGGCCGGCAAGGCGGGCGCGGGCAGCATGACCGGCGCGGCCGGCAAGGCGGGCGCGGGCAGCAAGACCGGCGCGGCCGGCGGGCCACGACGCACTTCTCGCCCCAAGCGCCACCGCTAGGCGCCAGCCCCCGCGTCCCCCCTCACGTCGAGTGGCCGGTTCAGCCCCGTCGAGTGGCCAGTCCAGCATCTTGGGCGCTGCCCCGGCAAGGCACAGACGATCACTGTGGCGGGCGTCTGTCGCCCAGGCGGCATAGCGGGTCAGTCGAGTTCCGGCCGGCTCTGACATCGACCGTCGAAATCGATTGGGCAGCAGAGGAAACCCCTGGTGCGTATCGTCTGCTCCTGCGTTGAACGGGAGAGCACGGGTCAGTCGTCGAGGCACGACCCATCGGTCACCCCGTGCGCGCTGCGTCGAGATCGAGAGCGACGACCCCGCCTGCGTCGATGATCGCGACGATCGTCTCCCTCGCGTGCAGCGACGAGCTGGAGGGCTCGTAGGGAAGAGACTCCTCGTGCAGCGGTGGCCCGCCGGCGGGCGGATGCCTTGGGACTTCCGGGAGCGTGTCGCGACCCGCTCGTAGCAGTGCGATGGCGAGGTATGCCGCCAGCCGGAACGGTCCCGACGCGACCCGTAGCGACCGTCCCGTCAGCGGCCCCGCACGGGCCGGGAAACGCCCAAAAGGAGTGGGTTCACCCTTTGCCATAGTACATATGTTCGAGTAGAGTTTCCGTATGGAAGCGCCACTCGCTGTCGCTGCCGCCTTGGACGCGGTCGCTTCCATCACGCCCGGCGGGATGCCGCTGGAGGTGGCCGGGCTGCTGGCGTTGGTGTCCGAGGTGCAGGTGCTGCGGCACCGGTTGGATGGGTTGGTCAATGACGTGCTGGTGGCGGTGGCGCGGGTTGATGATGACGGGATGCGGGCGGAGTTCCCGCAGGAGGAGTTCGGGCTTCGTTGGGCGGGTCGCGTTGCATTCGCAGGCGCCGGAGCTGGTCGCGCCGTGTCTCGGGGTGAGTGTGCATGTCGCGGCGAGCCGGGTGGTGACGGCGGTGGATTGGCGCTGCGGGTGTTGACCGGCGTTCATTTTGCGGATGACGGCGTCACTGGTTTTGCCGATGGTGTGGGTGTGAAGCGGCCCCGCCCGCGGTTGGCGGGCGGGGCCGTGGTCGGCGNCCGTGATCTGGCCCGAGCACGACTGGGCGCAGGTCACGGTACGGAGGATGCAGGCCAAACTGCATTGTTGGGCGACCGGAGATCCCGGTCGCCGGTTTGATGATCTGTAGAACCTGGTCTGTGACCCGGCGTTCCTGGTGGTGGCGTGGCAACGCGTCGCGGGGAACGTCGGGGCACGGACCCCGNTGGTGACGGGGTGCTCGGCGTGGTGACGCCCGGCTGGTTAGTCGGCGCCGGTTTCGGTGATGGCGATGCGGGCGGCTTTCTCGTCGACGATGTTGCTGTCTTTGGCGAACGCGGCCATGAGGGCGTTGACGGCGAGGTTGTTGATGGAGCGTGGGTAGCCTCGGGAGGCGTTGTGGATCAGGGTGATCGCGTCGTTGCTGAACAGGGTGTCGGTGCGTCCGGCGATTTTCTGGTGGTGGGTGACGTAGTCGCTGGTCTCTTCGGGGGTCATCCCGGTGAGGGTGTAGCGGACGGCGATGCGTTGGTCCAGGGCGGCGAGCACGCCGAGGCGTAGTCGTTGGCGCAGGGTGGGTTGTCCGAGGAGGAGCGCGGCGAACGGGGCGCCGGAATCCATGCCGTGGTTGGTGAGCATCCGGACGGCTTCGAGTTGGGGGTTGTCGAGCAGGTGGGCCTCGTCGAAGACCAGGACCGGGGTGCGGCCGCGTTCGGCGTGTTCGGCGGCGAGGGCGTCGGCGGCTTGGGGGACGAGAGTCGCGGTGTAGAAGGAGGGCACTTGCCCGAGGGCGGAGACGACGTGGTGGAGCATGCCGCGGACCCCGACGGAGGGGTTGGGCAGGTAGATGACCACGTGCCGGGAGGGGTCGAGGGCGGCGGTGGCGGCGCGGATGGCGACGGTCTTGCCGGCGCCGACTTCGCCGGTGATCACGCCGAGGGCGTGTTGGCTGATGCACCAGTCGATGCGGGCGACGGCCTCGGCGTGCCCGGCGTGGCGGTGCAGCATCGAGGGGGCGAGGGAGCGGCCGAATGGCATCGCGGTGAACCCCCAGTAGGACTGTAGGCGTTGGATGCTCACCGGGTCGCCTGCTGCCGGGGGGTGGTGGGGGTGAGGAGTTCGTCGAGGGAGAGCTGCCCCGGGATCTGTCCCGGGATCTGGCCCGGGGGCTGGTGGTCGGTGGTCGGTTCGGTGGGGTTGGTGTAGAGGGCGTGGAAGCCGATCCGTTCGTCGTCGGCGACTTGGGCGTGGTGGGTGTCGGCGAGCAGGCGCAGGTAGTTGATCCCGGTCGGGGCGGGCGCCGGCTCGGGGGTCTCGGGTCGGGCTTTGGGGTGGGTGTGCCGGGTGATGACGTGTGGGACCGCGTGGCCGTAGGAGCGTCCGCCGTGGCGGACCTCGATCCGTTCGAGGTTGAACGGGGAGAAGAGGAGTTCGACCTTGCGGGCGACCAGGGCGGGTTCGACCTGGTAGGTGTTGCCGTGCAGGGAGATCGTCGCGGTCTTGGTGACGGTGCGTAGGTGGGACCACAAGAACGCCTCGGTCAACGCGTCCGCGGCCGGCATCGCCGGGCCGTGGCCGGCGGCCTGCCAGCCCTCGTTCCAGCGGGCCAGCGGGGTTTGACCGGTTTCGGAGTGCACCTGGTGGTGGTAGAGCGATTCGACCCAGGCGGTGAACAGCGCGTTCAGTTCGAGCAGGGCCGCCGCGGGCGAGACGCCCCGTTCGGCCAGGTCGGCGGCGGTGGTGTCGGTGACCTCGACGAGGAACTGCTCCCGCACGGTCCGGAAGAACCGCTCCACCTTGCCTTTGCCCTGCGGGCGGTGTGGGGTGGCGTGGATCAACCGGATCCCGAGTTTGGCGCAGGCTCGTAGCAGCCACGCGTCGACGTAGGCGGAGCCGTTGTCGACGTAACAGGAGCCGGGGACGCCGCGGGCGGCCAGTGCCGGCTCGAGCGCGGCGGCCAGGCGCACGACGTCCTCGGCGAACCCGAACCGGTAGCCGGTCACCAGCCGGGAGTGATCGTCGAGGAAGGCGAACAGGTAGGTCTTGCGCCCACCGAGTTTCGGGCCGTGCAGCGCGTCCCCGACCCACCGCTGGTTCGGTGCCTCGGCCTCGTACCGGCCGAACACCGGCGCCTGCCCGATCGCCGGACCGATCAGCTCGCGCCGATGGAACAGCCGCAGCAGGGTCGACTCCGACGGGGAGTACCCCGAGGAGGAGCGCAGGATCCGGGCGACCTGCGCCGCGGTCCGGGCCGGGTTCTCTCGTTTCAGCGCGACCGCCAACTCGAGCACCGTGGTGTCGATCCGGGACCCGGGCTGACGCATCGAGGGCGTCAACGCCTCGAACCCCCCAGCACGGTAGCGGCGGATCCACCGATCCAGGGTGTCCCGGGAGTAGGTGTGCTGCCCACCGAACGGGCCGGCGTGGGCCCGGGCCGCGATCGCGCGCACGACCTTTCCCCGGGCCTTGCTCGACAGGCCCGGATCGAGGGCGGGACAAATCAACTGGTACCGGAACAACGCCACCAGTTGGGCGCGCTCACGCCGCTTGTGCGCGTCGTGCTCGGGGGTACTCACCACGAAAACTCCTCTGAAGCCAGGGGGAAACCCGACCGCGGCACGGTCAGGGGCAACCCTGGCGAGGATGCCGACACCCCGAGCCCCCGCGTCAGGGGCAACTCGTGTTGCCGCTCCTGCTCGGCCCGCCCGAAGGCCATCCCGGCGCCAGCAACCGACCCCCCGAGCACGCGACGGCGACCTGCCAGCCCGTCACCGGGCCGAGCACCCCTAACCGGCCGAACCGGCCCACCACCGCCTCCCACGCCGCCGCGAGAGCAGCCAGCAAGTCCCGCCACCGGCACCCCTGCGCCGTGGGCACCACCCAATCCACCCCAGCCCGCGCCGCGACCTGCAGCAACACCGTCCGGGCCGGCCCGAGCCGGCCGCTCATCACCCGCAGCCAGCCACGGACCGTCGCCGCCGGCACCCCCAACGCCCTCCCGATCGGCCGGTGCCCCGACCCCCTCGCCCGAGCAGCCAGCGCGGCACCGATCACCTCCACCGCGTACCCGCGCCGCAGCAGCACCGTCACCGGCAGCAACACGTGCGTCAACAGAC